>DATFJJ010000362.1:0-10634 GCA_035269245.1 Wenzhouxiangellaceae bacterium
CGACCGTCCGCGCGCAGTGCGCGACGAGGACATGCCGGACCTGGACGCGCTGAACGCCTGGCTGAAGCAACACGTCGAAGGACTCGAGGGCAGGCCGGAGATCGAGCAGTATCCCAAGGGCGCGTCGAACCTGACCTATCGTCTGCGCTATCCGGGCCGCGACCTGATCCTGCGCACCCCGCCGGCCGGCACCAAGGCGAAGTCGGCCCACGACGTGATTCGCGAGTACCGCATCCAGAAGGCGCTGAAGCCGGTTTTCCCCAAGGTGCCTGAGATGCTCGCGGCTTGCGAGGACCGCGATGTGATCGGTTCGGACTTCTACGTGATGCAGCGGCTGGAGGGCATCATCCCGCGCGCGAACATGCCGAAGGGGCTCGAACTTGCCGAGGCAGAGAACCGGGCGCTTTGCCGCAACGCCATCGACACGCTGATCGAACTGCATTCGGTCGATATCGAGTCGGCCGGGCTGGACAAGCTGGCCAAGGGTGCCGGCTACAACCGTCGCCAGATCGACGGCTGGTCGGGACGTTTCCGAAAGGCCCGCACCTGGAACGTGATGCGCGGCGAGAAGATCATGCGCTGGCTTTCCGACAACACGCCCGACGAGGTCGCGATCCGTCTGATCCATGGTGATTACCGATTCGACAATCTGGTGCTGGATGCAGACGATCCGCTGAAGATCATCGGCGTGCTGGACTGGGAAATGGCCACGCTGGGCGACCCGCTGATGGACCTGGGCAACGCCATGGCCTACTGGGTGCAGGCCGACGACGACCGCGTATTCCGCGCCTTCCGCCGCCAGCCCACCCACCTTCCGGGGATGTTCACTCGTCGCGAAGTGGTCGAGTATTACTGCGAAAAGATGGGCTATGCCCCTGAAAACTGGGCATTCTACGAGGTCTACGGCCTGTTCCGACTGGCCGTCATAGTTCAACAGATCTATTACCGGTATCACCACAAGCAAACCCGCAACCCGGCGTTCAAGCGCTTCTGGCTGGTGGCGAATTATCTGCTGTGGCGGTGCGGAAGGGTGATCAGAAAGGCTTGAAGAGAACGGTTTCCGGGTTCCGGTTTCGGGTTTCCGGAAATCAAAAGAGGCGTACCGGTTTTTTTAACCTCTGGCCCTTAACCACCGATTATCGTCTTTGCGGAAACCGGAAACCGGAAACCGGCTTTTTCGGCTTTCAGCCTTTTCCCCTCGTCTTGGTCTTGCCAGCCTTGGCGCTCTTTTCGAGAAAGCCGATGATCATCCCGGCGACATCCTTGCCGGTGGCACTCTCGATGCCCTCCAGGCCGGGCGAGGAATTGACTTCCATCACCAGCGGGCCGTGATTCGAGCGCAACAGGTCGACGCCGGCGACGTTCAGGCCCATGATGCGGGCGGCCCTGACAGCGGTCGAACGCTCCTCGGGTGTGATCTTGATCAGGCTGGCGGTGCCGCCGCGGTGCAGGTTGGACCGGAATTCGCCGGGCTTGGCCTGACGCTTGATCGAGGCGACGACCTTGTCGCCGACCACGAAGCAACGGATATCGGCGCCGCCGGCTTCCTTGATGTACTCCTGGACCATGATCGAGACATCCAGGCCCATGAAAGCTTCCAGCACGCTCTCGGCGGCCTTCTTGGTTTCGCACAGCACGACACCTATTCCCTGCGTGCCCTCGAGCAGCTTGACCACCAGCGGTGCGCCTTGGACCATCTGGATCAGGTCGCCGATATCCTTGGTCGCGCGGGCGAAGCCGGTCACCGGCAGGCCGATGCCCTTGCGCGACAAGAGTTGCAGCGAGCGCAGCTTGTCGCGCGAGCGGGTCACGGCTACCGACTCGTTGAGCGGAAACGTGCCCATCATTTCGAACTGGCGCAGCACTGCCGTTCCATAGAAAGTGACCGAAGCCCCGATGCGCGGGATGACGGCATCGAAATCTTCGAGCTTGCCGCCGCGAAAGTGGATTTCCGGGCGGTGCGATGCGATGTTCATGTAGCAGCGCAGCGTATCGACGACGCGAACTTCGTGTCCGCGCTCCGCGGCAGCCTCCTTGAGACGGCGGGTCGAATAGATGTTGCTTGAGCGCGACATGATGGCAATGCGCATTAAAATTCTCCGGAGTCGAGTCGGGGCTTGCCCTGCAGAAACGTACGCGCCGGATAAACCAGTGCATGGTCTTTCATTGCGCTGCGTCCCAGGAGCATGCGGTACCGCATTTTCGCACGGTTGGTCAACGTGATGTCGACGCCCCAGCGATTGTGGCCGATGATGATATCGGTGCGAATCGTGAATCGCTCCTGCGGCTGTCCCGAGCTGGAACGGACGACGCGCACGCCGCGCAGGTCGGATTCGCACATCTGCCACTGGTCCGGGCGGGTGTGGCCAGTGTGCAGCCGGAACCGAACTCGGTCGCGGCCGCCGTCGACAAATCGCTCGATCTGGCTGGCGTGCAGCGCGCAGGATTTCGCCCCGGTGTCGGTACGGGCGCGCAAATTCTGGATCCCGAGCTCGGGCAGCGCCACCCACTCGCAGGCGCCGATGATCATGTTGGGTTCGTGGTGTCTCTGCGCCATCGGGTGTCGATTCGTGTAAGTCAGGTCGCATTGTAGCCGTGCCTGCAACGCGGCTGCACCCGCAAACCGACAGCCAATGCCGGATACAATTGCCCATCGAATCAACAGGCAAGCGAAAACATGGAACAGACCGCACTCAAAGCCCTGCAGGATGATCTATCTGGACGAGCCGCGGCGCTCAGGAGGTATCTTTGACTACGATGGCAAGCAGGAAAGGCTGGAAGAAGTCACCCGCGAGCTCGAGGATCCGAACGTCTGGAACGACGCCGAACGCGCGCAGTCACTGAACAAGGAGCGCGCCGCGCTTGACAAATCCCTGACTGCGCAGCGCGACGTGATCGAGGGCGTGAGCGACGCCGGCGAGTTGCTGGAAATGGCGGTCGACGAAGACGATCCCGAAACCCTGGCCAGCGTCGAAAACGATCTGCTGGCGCTGGAACGCAAGATCGGCGCGCTGGAATTTCAGCGGATGTTCTCCGGCGATATGGACGATCGGCCGTGCTTCATCGACATCCAAGCCGGGTCCGGCGGCACCGAAGCGCAGGACTGGGCGGAAATGCTGTTGCGCATGTACCTGCGCTGGGCGGAGGCGCGCGGTTGGGACGCCGAGATCGTCGAGGTTTCCGAGGGTGAGGTGGCCGGCATCAAGAGCGCGACCATCCGCGTCGAAGGTGAATACGCCTACGGTTGGTGCCGCACCGAGACCGGGGTTCACCGGCTGGTAAGAAAATCACCGTATGATTCAGGCAACCGTCGTCATACCTCGTTCGCCTCAGTGTTCGTGTCTCCGGAAGTCGACGACAACATCGATATCGAGATCGATCCCTCGGATCTGAGGGTCGACGTTTATCGGGCATCGGGCGCCGGGGGGCAGCATGTCAACAAGACCGAATCGGCCGTGCGCCTGACCCACGAACCCTCCGGCATCGTGGTTCAGTGCCAGACCGACCGTTCGCAGCATAAGAACCGGGACCGGGCGATGAGTCAGCTGCGGGCCAAGCTTTACGAAATGGAACTGCAGAAGCAGCGCGAGCAGGCGCAGGCGGCCGAAGAAGACAAAGCCGATATAGGCTGGGGCAGCCAGATCCGCAACTACGTTCTGGACCAGTCGCGTATCAAGGATCTGCGCACCGGCGTGGAGCGCACGGACACGCAAAAGGTGCTCGACGGCGACCTCGACGAATTCGTCGGCGCGTCGCTGAAAGCGGGCTTGCAGTAAACCTTCTTGGCCGCGGGTCATCTTCGTTCATTCGCGGCAAACAAACGGATCTTGATCATGACCGACCAGCACGACAACGAGCAACACGACGAAAACCGGCTGATCGCCGAGCGCCGCGGCAAGCTTTCCGCTTTGCGCGAGCAAGGCAATGCGTTTCCCAACACCTTCAGGCCGGACTACACCGCGGCCCGGCTGCTGGCCGAGTACGGAGACGCAGAGGCCTGGCCGCAGGAAAAGCTCGAGGCCGAGAAGGTGCCCGCAAGCGTGGCCGGCCGCATCATTTCGCGCCGGATCATGGGCAAGGCCGCGTTCGTCCACGTTCGCGATCGTTCTGGCGTCCAGATTCAGCTCTATCTTCGCCGCGACGACCTGCCCGAGGGCGTCTACCAGGCGTTCAAGCACTGGGACGTGGGGGATATTGTGGGAGCAGCCGGCGCGCTGATGCGCACCAAGACCGGCGAGCTGAGCCTCCACGCCGACCGGTTGGAGCTGCTGGTCAAATCGCTGCGGCCGCTACCGGAAAAGTGGCACGGGTTGACCGACCAGGAAACGCGCTATCGCCAGCGTTACGTCGATTTGATCGCCAACCCCGAGGTGCGCGACGCATTCGTAATCCGCGCGAAGCTGGTGCGGACTATCCGTAATTTCCTGGAGACGCGCGAATTCCTCGAGGTCGAAACCCCGATGATGCACCACCTGCCCGGCGGGGCCGCGGCAAAACCATTCAAGACCCACCACAACGCGCTTGGCATTGACCTGTTCCTGCGCGTGGCGCCCGAATTGCATCTCAAGCGACTGGTGGTAGGCGGTCTTGAGCGGGTCTACGAGATCAACCGCAATTTTCGCAATGAAGGCGTCTCGACCCGGCACAATCCGGAGTTCACGATGCTGGAATTCTATTGGGCCTACGCCGACCACCACGAGCTCATGGACCTGACCGAAGCCATGCTTCGGGAGATCGCGCGTGAACTCGGGCACGACGAGGGCAAGGTCGAATATCAGGGCGATACCATCGATTTCGGGCAGACATTCGCCCGTCGGACGGTCGAGGAGGCCGTGCTCGCTTTAAATCCGGACCTGGATGCGGCCCAGTTGCGCGACCCGGAAGCGCTGCGCGAAATCTGCAAACGCCTGGACATCCATACCGAATCCGGCTGGGGCTGGGGCAAGCTGTTGCTGGAATTGTTCGAGAAGACCGTGGAAGAAAAACTGGTCCAGCCGACTTTCATCACCGGTTACCCCACCGAGGTGTCTCCGCTATCGCGAAGAAATGACGACGATCCGGAGATCACCGACCGCTTCGAGCTATTCATTGCCGGGCGCGAGATTGCGAATGGATTCTCCGAGCTCAACGACCCGGAAGACCAGGCCGAGCGCTTTCGCGCCCAGGTCGTCTCGCGTGATGCCGGCGACCAGGAAGCGATGCACTTCGACGCCGACTACATCCGGGCGCTGGAATACGGCATGCCGCCGACCGGCGGCGAGGGCATCGGCATCGACCGGCTGGTCATGCTGTTTACCGATTCGGCCTCGATCCGCGACGTGCTTCTGTTTCCTTACCTGCGGCCGGAAGCGGCGGACTGAAGAAGCTCGGGAAAGCCTCCGCGCTCGCGGCGGGAGGGCGGGGAAGCGGGTCCGGCCGAATTCCCAAGTTTGCCGCAGCATCGGCCGGGCCGCCAGATTGGTCAGCACGCGATGCAAATGCGCGGACAGGTCGATCGGGCATTCTGTTCAGCAGGCGTGATGTCGATTATGCTTGCAGGCACATACTCAATCGACGAGGGAGCCAACATGTTTGATCCATCGAAAACCGTGCAACTCATTACCGGCGGCCTGACCAATCCGCGGCAAACCTGGCAATCGTATCTGGGCGAAAATCCGGGCTGGCAGCGCACAGCAATCGAGCTGACCGTCCCCATGGTCGTATCGGCGATCATCATCGGCTGGCTGCTGTCGGTACTTCTCGGCGGGTACTTCTACTACGGCTACGGCCGCGGCGTCGTGCTGGGACTGATCGTGGGCCTGATAGCCGCCGGCATCAGCATCACCGTGCTGAGTTTCGTGGTCAGCGCGCTGGCCGGCGTGTTCGGAGGGCAGGCGAATTTCGACCGCGCGTTTGCCGCCGTCTCGCTCGCCACGATTCCCAGCTGGGCGGGCGCCGCCCTCGGTGGCATCCCCTTCCTCGGCTGGCTATTGCAGCTGGCAGGTTCGATAACGGCGCTGGTCTTTCTCTACAAGATCATTCCGCTGGCGGTTCGGGTTCCCGATGAAAAGCGCGTCGCCCATTTCGTGCTGACCATCGTGACGGTGTTCGTGATCAACATCGTTCTCGGCCTGATTTTTGGCCTGGGTGCAGCGACCGGCGGCGAGTTTGCGGGGCGATAGAGGGCTGTTAACCTTCAAAATAAAAAGGCCTTGCGGTGCGGAAACACGCGCAAGGCCTTGATTTATATGGCTCCCCGGGTCGGATTCGAACCAACGACCTAGTGATTAACAGTCACCCGCTCTAACCAGCTGAGCTACCGGGGAATTGTTGCAAGCCCGATATTGTCGTTTGATAGCCTGGTTTCGTCAACCCCAAATCAGGTCTTTTTTGCATTTCGGCGTTGATTCAGCCACGGTGCTGCGGGCAACTGAGATAGTCCGGAAGGTCAGCCACACGGGGCCGGCCAGGGTTGGACACGATTACCGCGCGCGACTGGTCGGGAAAGCTTGTGTCGCAGAGCTTTATCGTGAGGTTGGTACCGGAAGCCGCGCCGGAGGGCATGTAGCGAATTCGAGTTCGTCCGGCCGAATCGATCACCAGGGCTGGCATGCCGCTACTGACGCGCAACACGTCGCCGGGACGATCGGGCGCAAGATTGCGATCCGGATCTCTAAACACGATCCATCCGTGTTCCCAGCGATTGCTGCCGGAGCAGTTTGCGCCGTCGAGCGACGGGCAGATAACCGCCAGTTCGCGCCGCGTCACTGCATGTATCCTCGCGAGGTTGATGTGGGCGACCAATTCGTTTGCCGCCGAAACGATGCGTTGACGCTGCTGGAGGTCGCGCATGGTGGGCAGCGCGACGCTCATCAACACCGCGGCCACCGCAAGCGCCAGCATGAGTTCGATCAGCGTGAATCCAAAGTTTGCTCTAGGTTCCCAAAGCATGGTGTTCTCCCGTCCTTGTTGATGGGATCCATGCTGACCTGCCGCGGCGACCAAGTCACTCGGCAAACGCGCGCAATGCGCGTAGGGAAATTTCCCGGCCCGGGGTAGGAAAAGCTCTTGGGGGTGGTCTTTCGCGCTACTTCAGGGCGTCGCCGATGCGTTGGACGGCCTGCTTCAGGGTCTCGATGCCGCAGGCGAAGGAGAAACGCGCGTGGCCCGGGGTTCCGAAGGCGCTGCCGGGGACGAGTGCCACGCCTGCCTTGTCGAGAAGATGCTCGCAGAATGCATGGTCGTCATCCAGCCTCAGTGATTCGATGGCGCCCGAGCAGTCGGCAAATACGTAGAACGCGCCTTCGCCGGGGCTGCATTTTACGCCGGGCAGGTCGTTCAGCGCCGGAATCAGCCAATCATGGCGCTTGTGGAACTGCTTGCGCATCTCTTCGACGCACAACTGGCTGTCGCTCAGAGCGACTTCGGCCGCCGCCTGGCTGACCGAGCACGGGTTGGACGTGCTCTGACCCTGGATCTTGCGCATCTGCTTGATCAGTTCGCGGTCGCCGGCGGCATAGCCGATGCGCCAGCCGGTCATTGCGTAGGCCTTGGAGACGCCGTTGACGACGACGGTACGGTCTGCAAGCGCCGGGCAGACTTCGGCCAGCGTCGAGAACGGCTCGTCGGCCCACCAGATGTGTTCGTAGATGTCGTCGGAGACGATGACCACGCGCGGAAACCGGTCCAGCACCTCACCGAGCGCCTCTAGTTCGGAACGGTGATACGCTCGCCCAGTCGGATTGCCGGGTGAGTTCAGGACCAGCAACCTCGTCTCTTCGGTGATCGCCGTGCGCAACTGCGCCGGACTGATCTTGAAGCCCGAATCCAGCGTCGTCTGCAGCGTAACCGGTGCGCCGCCGGCCAGCCGGACCATGTCGGGGTAGGACACCCAGTATGGAGCCGGTATCAGAACTTCGTCGCCGGGGTCGATCATGGCCTGCATCAGGTTGTATAACGATTGCTTGGCGCCCGACGAGACCAGGATCTGCTCGCGGCTGTATTCCAGATTGTTGTCTCGCTTGAATTTCTCGATGATCGCGTCTTTCAGGCCCGGCGTACCGTCCACGGCCGTATACCGGGTCTTGCCTTCGCGGATCGCTTCGATCGCCGCCTGCTGGATGTGATCCGGCGTGTCGAAGTCGGGCTCGCCCATGCTCAGGCTGATGATGTCGCGGCCGGCGGCCTTGAGTTCGGCGGCCTTCATCGACATGGCGATGGTGGCAGACGGCTTGACCTGGGCGACGCGTTGAGCGGTTCGGATTGGCATGATCTGTCCCCGGTGGATTGTCCCCGACAAGAGGGCGGCGGCATTGCATTGACCGTCGATGAGCCACAATTATAGTTACTTGTCCCCAACCGCGTGTATTGCCGATGCCACGAGTCCAGCCCCTGAAGAAATTCCGTATGGCGTCGAGTTACGAGCCGGCCGGCGATCAGCCCGCCGCAATCGAAAAGCTGGTCGAATCGGTGGGCGAGGGCAGCCAGCACCAGACATTGCTGGGTGTGACGGGGTCTGGCAAGACTTTCACCATGGCGAATGTGATCGAGCGCACCCAGCGCCCGACACTGATCATGGCGCCCAACAAGACTCTGGCCGCGCAATTGTACGGTGAGTTCAAGGCGTTCTTTCCAGACAACGCGGTCGAGTATTTCGTCAGTTATTACGACTATTACCAGCCCGAAGCCTACGTGCCGTCTTCCGACACCTTTATAGAAAAGGATGCCTCGATCAACGAGCACATCGAGCAGATGCGGCTGTCGGCCACCAAGGCCCTGCTGGAAAGACCCGATTCGCTGATCGTGGCCACCGTCTCGGCCATCTATGGCCTGGGAGATCCGTCGAGCTTCCTGAAGATGACGCTCCGCCTGGAGACCGGGCTGGTGATGGAGCAGCGGGCCATCCTGCGCAAGCTGGCCGAGATGCAATATGCGCGCAACGATTTCGAGCTCAGGCGCGGTACCTACCGCGTGCGCGGGGAGGTCATCGACGTGTTTCCCGGCGATTCCGATTTTGAAGCCGTGCGCATCGAACTGTTCGACGACGAGATCGAGCGCATCAGCCTGTTCGATCCGCTGACCGGCGAACTGCGGCAGTCTCTGGACGAGCTGACCATCTTTCCCAAGACGCATTACGTCACACCGCGCCAGGTGGTGCTGGATGCGGCCAAGGCGATCAAGGTCGAGCTGGCCGATCGGCTGGAGCAGCTTAAAGGCGCCGGCAAGTTGCTGGAAAACCAGCGGCTCGAGCAGCGCACCCGTTTCGACCTTGAAATGATGATGGAGCTGGGCTATTGCCAGGGCATCGAGAACTACTCTCGCCACCTGACAGGCCGCCAGCCCGGTGAGCCGCCGCCGACGCTTTTCGACTACTTGCCGGATAACGCGCTTCTGATCCTGGACGAATCGCACGTCACCGTCCCGCAGATAGGCGGTATGTACAAGGGCGATCGTTCACGCAAGGAAACCCTGGTGGAATACGGCTTCCGGCTGCCGTCGGCGCTGGACAACCGGCCGCTGACCTTCGAGGAATGGGAGGCACGCGCGCCGCAGACGATTCACGTCTCAGCGACGCCGCGACAATGGGAGCTCGAGCGATCGGCAGTCGTGGCCGAGCAGGTGGTGCGGCCGACCGGGCTGATCGATCCGGAAACCGAGATTCGGCCGGTCGATAGCCAGGTCGACGACCTGCTGTCCGAGATCGGCGAGCGGGTCGGCGAAGGCGATCGGGTGCTGGTGACCACGCTGACCAAGCGCATGGCCGAGAATCTGACCGAATACCTGGCCGAGCACGACGTGCGAGTGCGCTACCTGCACTCCGACATCGATACCGTCGAGCGGGTCGAGATCATCCGCGACCTGCGTCTGGGCGTTTTCGACGTGCTCGTGGGCATCAATCTGCTGCGCGAAGGCCTGGATCTGCCCGAGGTCTCACTGGTCGCGATCCTCGACGCCGACAAGGAAGGCTTTCTGCGTTCCGAGGGTTCGCTGATCCAGACCATCGGCAGAGCCGCGCGAAACGTCCGTGGCAAGGCGATTCTCTACGCCGACAAGATCACCGGCTCGATGCAGCGGGCGCTGGAAGAAACCGAACGAAGACGCGAAAAGCAGCTCGCGTTCAACGCCGAGCACGGGATCACGCCACGGACCATCGAAAAGAACATCGCCGACATCATGGCTGACGCTCACGCGACCCCCGGCAAGAAAAAAGGTGCCAGGGGTGTGCGTACCATGGCTGCGGAAACCGAAGGCGGTTACGAGGTCGGGCCGCTGTCGGCGGCCGAGGCCGCCAAGCGAATCGCCAGCCTGGAGAAGGACATGTTCCATGCAGCGGAAAACATGGAATTCGAGCAGGCGGCGAAGATTCGCGACCAGATTCAGCAAATCAAGAAACAGGGGTTTGCGGCGTAATACAGGGTTTCAAGTGTTAAGTGTTAGGTGAAAGGCCTAAAAACCTAGCCTGACTAACGTCGTGTCTCAGTAGCGTTCTCGCGCCGTGTCATGACCCGCCGAGCAAGCCACTGGACCCCGGCTCAAGGCCGGGGCGACATTGTTGGAGCTTGCCCCTGGTTGTCGTCCCGGACCTGATAAACGTCATCCCGGACTTGATCCGGGACGGGACCCAGCTTGCCCTTGGTTGTCGTCCCGGACCTGAT
>DATFJJ010000363.1:0-2584 GCA_035269245.1 Wenzhouxiangellaceae bacterium
ACTTCGCCGCGCTCGCCGGTGTCGAACACGACATAGTCGCCGACCTTGTAGGGCTGGTCGGCGATGATGAAGAAGCCCGAAAACAGATTGGCCAGCGTTTCGCGAGCGGCAAAACCCACCGCGATGCCGATCACCCCGGCCGACGCCAGCCAGGCGGTCGGATCGATGTTCCAGACCATCAGCAGCGCGTAGGCGGCGATTGCGATGACGAGCACGTTGACCAGCAGGTCGAACAGCGGCATGGTGCGCTCTTCGACTATGGGGAAACGGTCGCGGATCACGCTGAGCACTTCCAGGCCGACATGGCCGGCGCGCATGCCGTTGCGCATCAACTGCAGGATCAGCACCGAAAGCAGGACGCGCGTGATGATGCTTTCAGCCGTATCGCCGATCTCCAGCACCTGCACCGCGACGGCCAGCGCCGCGTAGCCGATCACCAGTGCACCCACGTTGGCCACGATGCGCAGCAGCTTGTCGGCCAGCTCACCGGGCAGCCTTCGCACCCCGTTCATGACGGCATACAAGAGAATCCAGCGCACCAGGACGGCCAGGCAGATACCGACGACCGCCACGGTGGCGGAAAGCGCCAGCGGATAGGCGGCGAGAAACTTCCAGGTCGCGTGCAGTTGCTCGGGAAGCCAGGCCGGAACGGTCGCGTTTTCCATGCTCAGGACTGAGCTCCGGGACCGAGATGAACGTAGCCGCGCTCGCGCGCCAGGGCGACCTGCCGCGAACGCTCCTGCAAGCTCCCCAGGCGCGTTTCGTCGAACACCTGTCCGCAAAGCCGACATTCGCCGTCGGCCGAGATCGGCGGTACGCCGGCCGCATCCAGTCCCTCGGCCGGATGCCGACAACCTCGGCAGACGACTCGGCCGACCGGGCGCAGCGATGCATCCACGCTGACCCGGTCGTCGAACACGAAGCACTCGCCGCGCCAGCGAGAGTCTTTCGGCGGCATGGCCGACAGGTAGCCGAGAATGCCGCCGTGCAACTGGTAGACGCGTGAAAACCCGCTGGACTTGAGCCAGGCGCTGGCCTTTTCGCACCTCACGCCGCCGGTGCAGAACATCGCCACCGGCTTTTCCGGGTCCAGTTGCTCGCGGCAGTAGTCCTTGAATTCGGTGAAGGACTCCGTGTGCGGATTCACCGCACCGGCAAAGCTGCCGATCCTGTATTCGTAATCGTTGCGAGTATCGACCAGCTGAAGTTCAACGCTCTCCAGCAGGGCGTTCCACTGCATCGGTGAAAGCGCTTCGCCCGTACTTTCCGGCGTGGGAACCACGGCCGGGTCGAACGTGACGATCTCGTCTCGAATCCGGACCTTCAGTCGAAGAAACGGCGGCGCATCGACCGTCTGTCGATTGATGACCGGCGTGGCGCATTCCAGGCGCTCATCTATCCAGTCCAGCCATCCATCGAGGTTTGCAGCGGGTCCGCTGAGACTGAAATTGATTCCTTCGGCAGCCAGCAGCACGGTGCCCTTCAAGTCGTGTTCGGCGGCAAACGCCCCTATGCGCTCCCGCCAGAGGGCGAGGTTCTGGAGCGGCACAAACTGGTATCCACTGAGGATTTCAGAATTCGAATTCTGTTCTTTTTCCATTGTTCCATTCTACCCAACCCGTATCGAAAGAGCCCTTACCTGTACGTTTTCAGGCGGCCGGCCTTGTAGTCGCTCCAGTAAGCGGTAAGTTCACGCTTGACTACCGGCGTCAGCAGGTAGACGCCGATAAGGTTCGGCACCGACATCGCCAGGATCATCGCATCGGCGAAGTTCATGACCGAGGCGAGGTTGATCGACGAACCCAGCACCACGGCGATCAGCACCATCGCCTTGAACGTCAATTCGGTGCGCTGGCCTTCGCCGAACAGGTAGGTGAACGCCTTGAGCCCATAGTAGGACCACGAAATCACGGTCGAAAACGCGAACATCAGCACCGCGACGAGCAGAACCAGGGGGAACCAGTCGATGACTGAACCGAAGGCGCGGGAAGTCAATTCGACCCCGGCGATCTGCCCGGTGGGATCAAGCGAACCGGTAATGATGATGACCAGCGCCGTGATCGTGCAGACCACGACCGTATCGATGAACGGCTCGTACAGCGCGACCAGGCCTTCGGTCACCGGCTTGTCGGTGCGCACCGCCGCATGCGCGATCGCGGCCGAGCCCACGCCGGCTTCATTGGAGAATGCGGCGCGCCGGAAGCCCATGATCAGGACGCCGAAAAAGCCGCCGTAAATGCCCTCGGGCTGAAACGCGCCCGAAATGATCGCGCCGAAAGCGGCCGGCAGCAGATCGACGTTGATGCCGATGATCAAAAGGCCGGCCGAGACATAGACAATCGCCATGACCGGCACGATCTTTTCCGTGACCCGCGCGATGGACTTGATGCCGCCGATGATCACCAGCCCGACCAGCAGGGCGACGACCAGCCCGAACAGCCAGCCGAACCCGCCCAGGGGGCTGTCGGCACCGCCGGTGACGTTGACCAGCTGGCTGAAGGCCTGGTTGGTCTGAAACATGGTCCCGGCGCCGGCCGATGCGCCGATGCAGAACACCGAGAAGACGATTGCCAGTACCTTGCCC
>DATFJJ010000364.1:0-2786 GCA_035269245.1 Wenzhouxiangellaceae bacterium
CATCGATGCGCGCCACGCTGATGTTCTGAAACCGCCCCTGCAGGTCGACCACGACGCCACCACCGGGCGAGCGCTGGAACACCAGTCCCTCGCTGGACCGGCTCAGCGCGTTGCGCAGGATCGGGTTGTTCATTATCTCGGCATTCGTCGGACGGGCCACGTCGGTCACCGGCTCTTCGGCCCGCTCGGCGCCGGGCGAAGCGTCCTGAGCCGTGGAAAATGTTGCGGCAAACATCAAGGCACCGACGATTGCGACGCTTCTCGCGATCTTTCGCGCGCCGGTAGCGGAATGAATGAAATGTCCCTGCATCATGTTTCTCCTTCTGCGCCAATATGCTTCGTTGCGCCTGAAAATAATGTGCGTCCGGGTCGTCCGCGCTCATCCTGAGAAAACCAGGCCGATGTCCCGGATTGCTACGGGTCCCAAGTTATAGCACGGCGATTCCTGGAATTCCATGCACGCCCGTTGCGCCGGTGCCGGCGAGCCGTGTCGATGGCATTAAACTGAACGGCATGAAAATTCCGCGCCTGTCTCCAATGCTGTTCGCCGCACTCGGCCTTTGCTATTGGCTCAGTCTCTGGACCGCTGGATTTCCAGGCGACTGGGCGCTCAAGGCCGCGCCGATGGTGCTGGCCGCAGGCGTGCTGTTTGTCATGCTCCCCGCCCGTCTGGGCGTCCCGATGATGATCGGCTTCGTCGCGGCAGCGGCCGGCGACATCTTCCTGGCGCTGGACCGCCACGAGTACCTGATGCAGGGGCTTCTGTGCTTTCTGGTCACGCAATTCGCTTATTCGTCGGCTTTCGTAGCGCATCAGGCGCCAATCGGCGAGAGACTGGAATATCGACTGCCGGTGACCGTCTACGGCGCAGTGCTGCTGGCCATGATGCTGCCGGGGCTGGGGCCGTTTCTGCTGCCGGTCTTTGTTTACGTTTCGGTGCTGGTCGTCATGGCCGTCCTGGCCGCCGGGATAGAGCAGCGTCCCGGACGCGTGTATTTCGGCGCCGTACTGTTCCTGGTGGCCGATTCTCTGATCGGCGTCGACCGGTTCATTACCCCGTTTGCCTATTCCGAAATCGTGATCGTAGGCATTTACACGGCCGCCCAGTTCCTGATCTTCACCGGCATGCTGGGCCTGCGGTCAACCGCGCGCGAGGGACGACCGGAGACCCGACCCGCGAGCTGACGATTCCAGGCAGGCTTTGCCTGCAACAGGCGAATATGGCAATATCGCTCCGGGCCCAGGGGAGACTCGATCGTGAAACGCATGCTTTCGCTGCTATTGGGCATTCTGCTGTCTTCCGCGCTTCAGGGGCAGGTCTACGAGTGGTTCGACGCCGACGGCAACCGCCATTTTTCCGACCAGAAGCCCGAGGGCGTGGCTTTCCGCGCGCTGGGCGATCCCGCCGCCAACCTGTCCAGCTACAAACCGGCCGAGGTCCGACAGTCGCAGCCGCTGGTCGACCGGAGCCGCAGCGACTCATCTTCATCCGGTCAAAGCCGCCGCTCGACCGCCGGCGCGGGAGCAAAAGATCCGAAGGCGATCTGCGCCGAATACCTGGCACGGATCGACAGCATTCACGATCGGTTGCGGGCAGGCTACGACGAGCCCCGGGGCAACCGGCTGCGCGCCGAGCGCAGCGCGCTCCGAGCCGCCTACCGCCGGGACTGCAATTGAACGCGCGGTACGAAAAGTCAAGGCCTCGTCTTGCCGGCACCGGCAGCATCATTGACATGAGTGGTCAGCGCCATGGCTGAAACGGACAACCTTCTTCTCGACGATTTCAGCCGCAGCGACGGCATCTCGGCCCTCGGCACGCGCTGGCAGGATTTCACGGACCGCGTCATGGGCGGCCTTTCGGAAATGAAGACAGACATCGTCGATACCGACCGGGGCATGGCGCTGCGAATGTCCGGCCAGGTCCGACTGGAAAACAACGGCGGGTTCATCCAGGTCCGGCTGCCGCTGGCCGAAAACCGCGACACGTTCGATGCAAGCCGTTTCGACGCGGTCGAAATCACCGCACGCGGCGCGTCCGGCGCCTATTACCTGCACCTGCGCACCCCCGAGTCATCGCGCCCCTGGCAGTACTACCGGGCGCCGCTGCCGGTCGGCGAAGAATGGACCACGTGTACGATTCCATTCAGCGATTTCGAGGGCAAGTCCATATCGGGGCGTCCCGACTTTTCGCGCCTGCGCTCGATTGCGATCGTTGCTTACGGTGAAGCATTCGACGCGAAAATCGAACTCACCCGGCTGGCGCTGGTTCAAAAAGCGCATCAATAGCGGCACACCGCGGCCACGGTCATTCAAACCCTTGCGCCGGCACCGGCATCCATATCGAGCATCACGGCCGGCGACCGACGCTGCGGGCTGCCCGTCAGCCATTTGCAAACGGTTCGCATACGGCGTATACCTGATGGCTTCACGGGAGCCACGAGAAGCGTGACATGAACCATTCGAGCAGAATTTCAGCAGTTTTAGTCCTTGCCGCAACGTTTTTGGCCGGCTGCATGGAACAGCCTGAACAGCGCGTTGCCGACAGTGGCGGCAATAATGAACCTGCCGTCGATGCTCTTTCTGGGCTGGCGCCGGTCGGCGCGACCCTGCTGGAGGGCCTGGGCGATTACAGCCGGCCTGTCGGCAGCAAACACCCGGAAGTGCAGCGTTGGTTCGACCAGGGCCTGATGCTGACCTACGGATTCAACCACCAGGCCGCCGAACGATCGTTTCTGAAAGCGGCTTCGCTCGATCCCGACTGCGCCATGTGCTGGTGGGGGGCGGCG
>DATFJJ010000365.1:0-4539 GCA_035269245.1 Wenzhouxiangellaceae bacterium
CTCGGTCACTTCGATCACCAGCTGATTGTCGGTCTGGTAGGCGACGTGCTGATAGGCGCCGGAGATATCGAGATTCAGGCGCACGTTGGCGCCACGGATTTCCGGGGTGATGGTCTTGACCGGCGTCGCGAAATCGGTCACGTCCAGCTGCTGCATCAAATCGTCGGGCAGCGAGGTGTCGTAGAGATCTATCTGCAGCGCCGAGGCGCGCTCGTCGACCGAGATATCGACCCCGGGATTGTCGAGTTGCACCAGCACGCGGCTTTCGCCATTGTCGCCGCGCCGGAAATCGATGCCGGCAATTTCGTTCTGCTCACCCGAAGAGGCGCTGCTGACGCGTCCGGCTGAGCCGCCCGATTCGACGCTGAGCACTACCTGGTTGCCCTGGACATCGACATCGTACGCGACGCTGCGGGAAAGGTCGACGACCAGTCGTGTCCGGCCGCCCGATGAGAGCGCCATGTAGCTGCGCACCGGGCCGACGCCTACGGGCACCTGGCCGGCTGCGACGTTGGACGTCGTATCCGGCAGTTCGAGCACGATGCGCGGCGGCTGGTCGGTAGTGAACACCGTCGGGTCGCCGGGCGCGGCGTCTGTCGACAGGATGAAGCGCAGTTGGTCGCCTTCATCACTCACCCGAACGTCGGTGACGACGGTGGCCGAAAGCGGGCCCGCAAATAGCCAGATCGCGCCGGCCAGAAGGGTCAGGATTCGCTTCGTGCGGTTCATAATCAGGCTCCCTGTTGAGTTCCCTTCATGGGTGTTCATAGCTTGCATTCCCGTGCCAAATTCTTGTTTTGTCATTGCGTCCACCATCATCCCTGCTGGTCGTCTTCGGGCAGCGCGATACTTGCCTCGCGCTCCATCCAGCCTTCGGCCCCGTCCGGCACCAGTTCCATCACTTCGATGGCGACTGGCGTGATCTGCAGGATCCGACCGTGGTTCTGCCCCAGATAATTACCTTCGCTGACCCGGTGGATCGTGTCCTCGGGATCCGATATCAGGCCGTAGGTGCGATCACCGATCGAGATGGTGCCGACCATTTCGAGCGCATCCAGCGGGAAGCGCTCGAGATACTCGCGCCGACGGTCCGGATCCGGACGAGGTCCGCTGCCGGCCGATGCGATTTCCTCGGTGTCCGGCCGCGATCGCATGAACGGATCGCGCAGATCGTTGGCGTCGTAGACGACCGGCTCCGGCGTTTGCACCTGCGGGAGGGGTTCGACCTCTCCCGCCGGTCGCGCCAGCGTTTGCTGCACCCATTGCTCGAGGTCCTGCTTGCCGCCGGTACAGCCGGCCAGCAAGAGCAGCGAGAGCATCATCAGGTTGAAGATCGTGATCCGGCGCATCAGGATTCTCCTTCCAGCAGCTGGCTGTCTTCGCCGTCGTCAAGGTAGCGGTAGGTCGTCACGGTTCCCTCCATGCGCAGGACGCCAGGCCGGCCCTCGACCGGCTCGAGCGAGATGTCCTGCATGGTCAGGATGACGACCCGTGAGAGCGAAGCCACGCCGCTGACGAAATTGCCGAACTGATGGTACTGACCGGTCATGCGTATCGCGATGGGTTGCTCGGCATAGAAGTCCTGAATCTGCTCGGCCCTGGGCTCGAACAACTCGGTTTCGATGCCCGCGGCAAGCGCCGTCTGGGATATGTCGACGAGCAGATCCGGCATTTCGGTCTTGCTGGGGAGCTGGCGCAGCAGCGTGCGCAGCATGGTGCGCATGTCGGAAAGCTGGCGCTCGTAGATTTCAAGCGAAGCGGCCTTGCGCTGCTTCTCCTGAAATTCCTGGCGTAGCTGGGTTTCCTGCCGTTCACGGTTGGCGAGATCGGCGCGCTGGTCCTTGATGACGAACCAGTAGCCGGCACCTATGATGAGCGCGGCCATGACGATCAGCAAAAAGGCCTTGGCCCCGGTCGAGGCGCTGCCCAGGTCGTTGAAGTCGAGGTCGCGAATTTCCTGAAGATCCATTATTCTGCGGCCTCCGTTCCGGTCTGGGGTTCATCGTCAACCGTCTCGGGCGGCGCCACCGTGGCGACCACCGTAAACATGTACGGCATCTGCGAATCGGTTTCTTCGGTCTCGGCTTCGATAATCCTCAGCTGCGGGTCGTGAAGAACCCCGGAGGCCTCCAGGTTGCGCAGGTAGGTCGAAACGCGAGCGTTCGACTGGCTGGTGCCGGTGATGGTGATCTCGTCACCGACCTGGCGAGCGTTCAGCAGCCGGATACCGGTGGGTACCGTGCGCACGAGCTGGTCGAACAGGCGAACCATCAAGGTCCTGTTGGCCTGGAGGTCTTCGATAACCTGCTTGCGCTCGAGCAGCCGGCTGCGCGTATCGTCGAGCTCCTCGATCCGCGCGATCTGGCGGTCCAGCTTGGCGATCTCGGTATTGAGATAGGCATTGCGCTGGTTCTGGTTGCTGATCTGCGCATCGAAGTAGCGGTTGACCGCGAAAACGCAACCGGCGGCCACCACGGCCGCGACGATCAGCAGGATCATGAAATTGCGCTGGGCTTCGCGACGCAGCTCTTCGCGCCAGGGCAGTAGGTTGATCTTGCGCATTATTCGACTCCCCGCAGTGCCAGGCCACAGGCTGTGACCAGCGTTGGTCGCATCATGTCGAGCATGGCCGCATTGATGCGCGGGGCAAGCTTGATGCCCTTGAGCGGATCGGCCAGCTCGGCGTTCATGCCCAGCTCTGCGCTGACAGCTTCGACCAGGCCTTCGGCAGCCGCGCCGCCACCGGCCAGGTACAAGGTGTTGATGCTCGAGTATTCGCGACTGGACGAATAGAACTGGAGCGCTCGGCCGATCTGCTGGATGACGCTCTGACGATACGGTTCCAGAACTTCGTCGTCGAAACCGGCCGGCGGTTCCTCGCCCCGCCTCCAGAACTGGGCCTGGTCGGCGTCCAGGCCGTAGCGGCGCATGGTTTCCTCGATCAGCTCCCGCCCGCCGAACGGATGGTCCCGATAATAAATCGAGCGGCCATCCTTGAGAACGTTGAGCGAGGCACGCACATCGCCGATGTCGAGTACCGCGATGACACCGGAATCGGGCACGCCGTCGTGCTTGCGAACAAGTTCGAAGGCATTGGCGATGGCGAAAGCCTCGACGTCGACCACCCGAGCGGTGAGGCCGGCCAGCTCGGCGACCGCTTCGCGCGTCTCGATATTTTCGGTCTTGGAAGCCGCCAGCAGGATTTCGGTGACGTCGGCGTTGCGCGCCGACGGACCCAGGATCTCGAAATCCAGGCTTACTTCGTCGCGCGGGTATGGAATGTACTGTCCGGCTTCGATCTCGATCTGACCCTCGATCTCGTCTTCGGCGAGGTCGCCGGGCAGATGAATGAGCTTGGTGATGACGGCCGAACCGGAAACCGCCATGGCGCAGTGTTTCGCTTTGCTTCCGCTGCGCTTGACCGCGCTCCGGATTGCCGCGCCGACTTCATCCACGTTATTGATGCTGTGTTCTGCAAACGCACCTTCGGGCAACGCTTCCACTGCAACGTGCTCGACGCGATAGCCGGATCCGGCTTTGCTCAGCTGAAGCACCTTGACGCTGCTGGTGCCGATGTCCACCCCGATCGTGGGCGGTACGGATCTTTTGAAGATATTCAAGACCGTTCCCCGATAGTTATTGGTTGGTATGGCCCGTTGCCGGGCACCGACACGAGGCGTCGGTTCGCCACTCCCTCAAGGCCGACTTCGGTACTGCACTTCATCCCCAGACTCCTCTCGGTTCATTTTCTCAACGCCGGTCCGCCCCCAGTGTCGTGCTTCGAACCTTGCAAATCTTGGCAATCTCGACGAACGTATGCCGATAAAATGGATTCTTCAGCGCTTGCTGCGGTCCAATTTTTGCCTTTTGTCAGCCTTTCGGCAACCGTCGATCCCGCGTCGATCGATCCCGAATGCAAGGTGTATCATACTCCATGCCACAAATAAAGTCTTTAATTAAGTTTTCTATCCGACTGTTTTTGCTCGGAATGGTCCTGGCAGTGATCGGATTCACAATATTGTGGCTGATTATCGTACCGTCACTGCCCTCTGTCGACGCCCTCAGGGACGTTGAACTGCAGGTCCCGCTACGGATTTATTCGGCCGACGACAAGCTGATCACGACCGTCGGCGAGCAGCGCAGGATTCCTCTCAAGGTAGACGAAATTCCGCTGAGGCTCAAGCAGGCCTTTCTGGCCGCCGAGGACGACAACTTCTACGGGCACCCCGGCATCGACTGGCGCGGAACGCTGCGCGGCGTATTCGGCTATGTGCGTTATCTCGGCCAGCGCCGGGTACCCGGCGGCAGCACGATCACCCAGCAGGTCGCGCGCAGGTTCTATCTAAGCAACGAATTCTCGGTCACCCGCAAGGTACGCGAGATATTCCTGGCGATGAAGATCGAGCGCGAACTTACCAAGGATGAAATCCTCGAGCTTTACCTCAACAAGGAGTTTCTGGGTCACCGGGCCTATGGCGTCGGTGCCGCAGCCCAGATCTACTACGGCAAGACGGTCGACGAACTGACGATTGCGCAGAT
>DATFJJ010000366.1:0-5189 GCA_035269245.1 Wenzhouxiangellaceae bacterium
CGCCGGCCGAACCGGATCGCGTGGCATTGCGCAATGGATCGATCCTGATCGGCACCGTCACCGACGTCGCCGAGGGAAAGGTTTATCTCGAGACCGACTTTGCCGGAACGGTCGAGCTTGACCAGGCGCAGATCGTCGAGATGACGGTACACAGCGAGCACGCCCTGCAACTGGTCGACGGCCGGGTGCTCGACGCCGTGCCGATCGAGGTGCGCGACGGCGAACTGATTCTCCAGGATGAGCCGGTGAGCCTCGTCGACCTGCAGCGAATCGATCCGGAGTCCTGGGAGCTGGGCAAGGGCTACGAGTGGACCGGCACCGCCAGCTTCGCACTGGTCATCGAACAGGGCAATACCGATACCGAAGAAGCCGACTATCGGCTCGACACACGCCTGACCGGGCTCGAGGACCGGTACACGTTGCGCGCGGCCGGCGAGATCGACCGAGTCAACGGGGTCAAGAACAGTTCGGACTGGACTGTAACCGGCAAGTACGACCGGTTCCTGGAAGAGGACTGGTATTGGGGCGTTTCGGGTCGGCTGGAGCGCGACCGGTTCGCCGACCTGAATCTCAGGAGCTATCTGGGCCCCTACGTGGGCCGCCAGCTCGCCTGGAACGACTATGCCGATGTCGAGCTCGAGCTCGGAATGTCCTACATCCGCGAATACTTCATACTTCGCGAGGACAATGACTATGCGGGCATGGTGTGGACCGTCGACCTGACTTCGGATTGGTTCGGAGAGCGCTTCCAGCCCTATTTCCGCCAGACCGGCATCCTGAACCTGCAACGTACTTCCAATGTCGTGGTCGATACGACTGCAGGCGTCACGTTCCCGCTGGTCGCGAGGATCATCGGTTCCGCCGAGGTGCTGGTGGAATACGACTCCAGCTCCGCAGCCCCCGTGGCGTCGGTGGACCAGACCTACCGGTTCCGCCTCGGATACAGTTGGTAGCTACGACTCGTCTGATCGCGACTTGTCCGCCAGGCCGATCGGCGCACGCCCTGGATCGGCGCCACCAATGAAAGCCTTGCGACGATCGATGGTCTGATCGGGCGGCGAAGCGTCGATTTCCGACCCGTTTCCTACCGGCGCCGAACACCGATCGATCGTGACCCGCATTTTCATTCCAGGTAGGTCGCGGCGCTCGTTGCCGCACTGCCGACCGCGGTTGGCGGCGCTGTCCTGGCGCTGCGCGCCAAGCGATGCGAAGTGCGGTGATGTCGCTCGATAGCCTGAAGGAGGCGCGAGGCATCACCGGGCGGCCCGGGTGGAACGGGAAAGGACCCGAATGGCCGATCCTCCCGTCCGGACGAGAACGCCGCTGCTGCAATGCCGAGCGATGGCCTGCGCGCTATCCCTGCGCAGTCGCTCCAT
The DNA here is from genome assembly GCA_035269245.1 of Wenzhouxiangellaceae bacterium. Lineage (GTDB taxonomy): Bacteria > Pseudomonadota > Gammaproteobacteria > Xanthomonadales > Wenzhouxiangellaceae. The sequence goes on from DATFJJ010000366.1 coordinate 1,377, forward strand.
GGCCTTGCGGTAACGGGTTCAGGCGTTCTCGGGATCCGGTTCCGACCGGCGTGCCTGTTCCGGTTTCTCGAGCGGCCGCTTTTCGGTTCCGGAGCCCGGCAGCGCGCGAATGTAGATGTCTTGCTGCGGAAACGGAATCTCGATGTCCTCTTCGTCCAGGCGCTGTTTGAGTCGCTTGGTCAGCGAGCGCAGGAGCGGCCAGTAATCCGCCGTTCGAACCCATGCATGCGTAACCATGAGGACGTCGGACTGTTCCATGGCGTCGACGAACACATTCGGCTCCGGTTTGCGCAGGATCCCTTCATGCGCTGCGACCTCGTCGCGAAGAACGGCCTCGGCGTGATCGAGATCCTCGCCATAGGCGATGCTGACCGGAATGGTCAGGCGCCGGATGCGATTGGCGGTGAGGTTGGTGATCACGTCGCCCCAGATCTTGCTGTTCGGAATGACCAGGCGCTGGTTGTCGAACGTTGCGATCGTGGTCGATACGAGGTTCATCCGCTTGACGGTGCCTTCGACCCCGCCGGCGATCACGTGGTCATCGACGTCGTAGGGGCGATAGATCAGGATCATCCAGCCGGATGCGAAGTTGCCGAGCGTGTCCTGAAGCGCGAAACCGACGACGATGCCCGCCACGCCCAGGCCCGCAAGCATCGGCACCAGGGAGATTCCGATCGTCGACAGCGCGATCAGCAGGCCGATCGAGAATACGATACCGAAGGACAGCGAGATGAGCATGGCTTCCATCAGCTGGTGAAGCTGAACCGATTGCCGATGGAGCAGTGCGGTGACGATGCCGCGCACGAACTTCGCGAGCAGCCAGGCGAGCAGCACGATGGAAAGGAATACGATCGTCTTGAGCAGGGCGTTCGGGCCCTGCGTCAGCAGGCTCTCCCGGGCGCTTTCGATACGGCTTCCAAGCAGGCTCATGAAGACTTCACGATCGAGGATATCGACTCCGATCGATCCGCGCTGACTGAGCAGCAGCGCGCGATAGCTGCCGGCATTGATCCCGACGGTGTCCATCAGGCCGACGAGCTGCTCCAGCCTGGCGATGTTGCGCACCTGTTTGCGCTCGACCGCGCGCTCGGCCTTGATCAGCGCGGCATTGGCGGGATCGGCCCGTATCATGTTGCGCAACTCATTGAGGGTCGTTGCGTCAAGTAGAATCTGCCCGCTCGTGCCTTCAGCGGCCAGTGACAGGGTCCGCCCGATTCGCGTCCGCAGTTCCTCATCCTCGCGTCCGATTCTTTCGCTGAGCTGGAGCAGATTGATCAATTGGCCGGCGTGGGAGGCCACCACTGCGCGCAGGTCCTGCTGAAAAGCGCGTGAGATCGCAGCCTCGGAGCTTTCGTCGAACTCGTCGAATCGCTCCTGCTCCTGCCGGATACGCGCCTGGAGGTTCTCGTATCTTTCGATAAGGAAATTCTGGAACCACTGCAGGTGCGCAGGGAACTCCGGCCTGGCGTCGCCGCGTGTTTCTGCGGCGGAGTCACTCGAGGGTATATCGGCGACCGGGTAGGCGAGGATCAGTGCGCCCAGCTCCCGCGCCAGGTTGTCGGCGCGGAAGAGCAATCCGTCGCGGCGTCGTTCGGGCATGCTATCCAACCCGTTCATGATCTGTTCGATCTGTTCGCGCTTGGTTTCGATCAGCGCCAGGCGGTCGTCCTGCGCCCAGCCGATTCCGCTGTGCAAGGAGGTCCAGAGGGCGAGCGTCAGCATCAACACTCTTGCCGTTCGAGCAATCGGGTCACGGCCATCTCGCGGCAAGTCGAAGGAACTGAACTGCTGCATGGTGATTTTTCAGCCTCGTTGATTTGTTTGGCCAGGGATTCCGGAGCCGGACGGGGATTCCTTGCTCCGTGTCGGTCGCCGGAGCGAACCGTGTGTCAGAAGCCGAATGTCAGGAACAGCGTCGGACCGGTCAGCTCCAGGTCGTAGCGCTCGTCGATCCGGCCCTGGTCCACGTCCAGGTCGAGGTCGATGAACTGATATCCGGCGCCGATCCCGATGCGCTGCCAGGGGCGCCACTCGATTTGTGTGCGTGCCGAGAATATGCCGCCGTCGTATTTGTCGATATTCAGCGACAGGTAGCCCACATCGGCCGAGAGGCGGACCTTGTCGAGGAGCCGATAGCTGCCGGTGATCGATAATGTCGGCAGCGGGGCGAGAACATCCATCGTCTGGGACCGTGCGACCTGTTGGAGCCCGCCGTCTTCGGTCATGACGTCGATCGTCGCAAGCAGATCGAAATCGACGCGGGTGACATGAAAGCCGGCGCCGATCCCGAATCGGCCGCGGTCCGTACTGACGAGGTCGTAGGTGATGTCGGTGATGAAGACATCGACATCGATGTCGGAACTCAGGGATGCACCGGCATCGAATTCGATCTCGCCGAAATTGCCGCTTCTGCGCGCTTCGATGAGGCCGTTGCCCGCAAACGAGCTGTAGGTGAAGTCCCATTTCCAGCGCTGGCTCATCTTCCACGACAGATCGGCCCAGAAAACCGATTTATCGTCGCCGACGCCGAGGTCCGGCAGCGTCAGGTCGACGACCGGATTGTCATCCAGCGTTGCGCCGAAAGCGGCATCGGCCTTATGAAAGAGGGCGCCGGTCGAAAACGTGACCGTATTCTCGAAACGAGAATCGCCGGTCGCGGCGTGACCGTCGACCGACCAACCGAACAACAACAAGAGTCCTGCAGTCCCTGAAAACCTGCTCATGGCTGATTTTTTCCTCTCGGCGCGAGAGTCAACGCTTTATTTCACTCATTCGGGGCGATCTTCTGTCAGTGGCCGAAGCAGCAGCCAGGCAACCCAGACCAGCAATGCGATTGCCAGCGTGGACAGGACCGCTTCAGCCAGCGAGCCGTTCAAGGGCTCGGGGGGCTTCGGCAACTTGGGCGCCAGGATTCTCGCCTGCGGCAGAACCGGATAGATGGCTTCGGATTTTCCGGTGGCCGAATTGATGCGCTCCACCGCCTGGTCGGTCAACGGGAGGGCGCGCGGTATGAAACTGGCGCCCGGTCCCTGGGTGGAGAGCCGGACCTCTTCGGGCGCGGCGGGGCCGGCCAGAACGAGTTGTGTTGCGAGGGTCTCGACGGGCTCGCTGAAACCGCCCATGCCCGGACTCCCGCGCCGACCGGTGATGAATCGCTCATAGTCCGATGGCGCAAGCCGTGCCGGCTGAAGGTAGGGATAGACGATCCGGTTGTTGCGCTGCACCCAGCCGTCCACGTCGATCAGCGGCAGGTCGCGCTGCAGCAGGGTCAGGGCCGTTGAATTGCCGAGGGGCTGCATCAGGATCGCAATGTCGGCACCGCTTTCGATCAGCGCATCCGCCAGCGACTCGGGGGTATCGCCCTTCACCGGTCTGAGCTCGGCGGACAACTGCAAGCCATCGATGAGCGATTCGGCCGCTCTGAAACCGCTCGAACCCACGGGGCCGGTGGCGACCGAGGTGGCGTCCGCGAGGCGGTCTATGTCCGGGTTCAGCGCAAAGGCCTGCAGGAAGCTCGTACCCACCAGGGCGACGGCCTCGAACCCCGGCCGCAACGGTGGTACGCCGGTCGCCGGATCCACAGCACCGGGCGCAAAGAACGCGGGGGCACTGACCAGCGCAAGCCGCACGCTCGCGTCGGCAACGGCGCCGAGCGGATCGGGCGAGCGGACCAGGTTGACGTTGCTGGTCGGAAAGGACCTGCGAAGCTGGCGCAACACCGTTCCGGCCTCGCCGTCCGCGTTTGCGGAAAGCGACACCGCGAGGCTCAGCGCTTTCCGATCCTGTTCGCCGATTTCACCATCGATCAGGCCC
>DATFJJ010000367.1:0-3009 GCA_035269245.1 Wenzhouxiangellaceae bacterium
AAGATCTCAAACCAGCGCCTCGATCAAACACCTAACCACCCGTCCCATCGACCCGCACCGCAACCCTCTGCCGCTTGTAAGAAGCGCTTTTGCCTACTTTTCAGGCGCTTGTGAAAAGTAGGTCGCCCGCAAGCGCGCAGCGCGGGGCGAAATGAGTTTGAGGTTTGAGGTTTGAGGTTGAATTTGAATTTGACTTACAGGCCGCCGCACCCGGCCTGGTGCTCTCACCATCGCGTGGCGAAACGATTTTAGAAGTTGAATTTGATTCAACAGCCGCCGCACCCGGCCTGGGTGCCTTCACCACCGCGTGGCGAAATCGGTTTAGAACTTGAAGTTGAATTCAAAAAAGCCGCCGCACCCGGCCAAGGTGCCCTTATGATCGCGGGGAAGTTGAAATTGAATTTGATTAAAAAGCCGCCCGCACCCGGCCAAGGTGCCCTCATCATCGCCGCGTCCGGCTGAGCACCCGCTCCAGCCACGAGCGCCGAAGCAGCGCTCGGTCGGCCTCGGAGACGCCCGAATAACCCCCGTACTTGAGCTTGACCCAGGCGTTGAGGTCGGTCTGTCGCATGAATTCGAACAGCCTTCGGTTGACCGGGTGCCAGCCTGGGCGAAGCAGGGTGGCTGCGCCGAAGTCGAGCAGCACGGGACGGTCTTGTGCGTCGACCATCAGGTTGGCCTTGCGCTTGAGGTCGCCGTGGGCGACGCCGCGGGCATGCATGGCCTGGATGGTTTCGAACAGCCGGCCGAAGAAGACGGCTTCCACGGCTGCGTCCCGGAAAGGCCTGGCCGGGACGTATTCCAGCACCAGCAAGCGGCCCCGGACCATGCCCAGGCAATGCGGGACGCCGGCCACGCCCTCCAGGCGCCGGTAGGCCAGGAATTCGCGTTTCAGGGCGTGCCGGTTGATTGCCAGCAGCGGACCGGTTCCTGCCGCCTGCTTGACCGCCAGTTCGCGTCCGTCGAGGACCAGCCGGTAGACGATGCCCTGGTTGCTGCGCGCCAGCACGTCGGCGTGGGCGAGCATCTCTGGATCTGCGAGCGAATCGATCGATGGGGGATGGATCGGCATTTGCTGGACGGGATCCCTGGAATAGGGTCTGCGGTCGTTGCTGCGACGCTGGGCGACCGGGCAAATTACAATATCACCATCAGGACTCGAAAAAGCGGCGACCTGCCGCCATTTACACATCTTCAGTTTGCCGAGAGTTTGGAAACAATGCCAATTTACGAATACCAGTGCCGGGAATGCAGTCACCGGCTCGAGAAGTTGCAGAAGATGAGCGACGCGCCGCTGACGCGCTGCCCGGAGTGCGGCAAGGATGCGCTGACCAAGCTGGTCTCGGCGGCCGGATTCCGTTTGAAGGGCGGTGGCTGGTACGAAACCGATTTCAAGAAGGACGGCAAACGCAACCTGGCCGGCGACGGCGGGGCTTCGAAGTCTTCCGAAGGCGGCAGCTCGGATTCTGGCGGCAAGAACGGCACCAAGGACAGCGGCAAGAAGGATTCGACCTCGTCGTCAAGCCAATCGTCGAGCCAATCGTCGAGCCAATCGTCGAGCCAGTCGTCCGGCAAGTCCTCCGACAGTTCGGCAAAGTCCGGCACGTCCTCCAGCAGCAGCGCGAAGTCCGGCACTGCCTGAGCCCGGCCGGCGGGCATTCACTACAACTCGCCGCCGGCACGGCCCGGCGGCACGATTTCCGGGAGATTTCCAATGCGTAGTCATTTGTGCGGACGCGTCGACGAGACGCTGGACGGACGCGAGGTCACGCTGTGCGGCTGGGTGGCCAGGTCGCGCGACCTCGGCGGGCTCATCTTCATCGGCCTGCGCGATCACGCCGGCGTCGTCCAGGTCGTCGTCGAGCCCGACAACGCCGAGGCGTTCAAGGTCGGCGAGTCGCTTCGCAATGAATTCTGCATCCGCGTGACCGGCAAGGTCAGGATGCGGCCGGAAAGCCAGTGGAACGCCGACATGGCGACCGGCAGGATCGAAGTGCTGGCCGACACCGTGGAGGTGCTCAACGCGGCGGCGCCGCTGCCGCTGCTGATGAACGACGAGGACGGCGAAGAAGTCCGCCTGAAGTACCGCTATCTGGACCTGCGCCGCGACCGCATGCAGCGCAATCTTCGCTTGAGGTCGCAGCTGACCGCGGCGATCCGTCGATTTCTGGAAGCGCGCGAGTTCCTTGATCTGGAAACGCCCATCCTCACGCGCGCCACACCCGAGGGCGCGCGCGACTACCTGGTGCCCAGCCGGGTCAACGCCGGCCGGTTCTACGCGTTGCCGCAGTCGCCTCAGATATTCAAGCAGTTGCTGATGATGAGCGGCATGGATCGCTACTACCAGATCGCGCGCTGCTTCCGCGACGAGGACTTGCGCGCCGACCGCCAGCCGGAGTTCACCCAGCTGGACATGGAGATGGCGTTCGTCTCCGAGGCCGACGTGCAGGGCACCGCCGAGGGGCTGATGCGCCAGGTGTTCGCCGACGTGCTGGACGTGCAGCTCGAAGATCCGTTCCCGCGCATGACCTGGCATGAGGCGATGCGCCGGTTCGGCTCCGACAAGCCGGATCTCAGGATTCCGCTGGAACTGGTCGACATCGACGAACTGGTCGCAGGCGTCGAACTCAAGGTGTTTTCCGGTCCGGCCGCCGATCCGGCCAGCCGCGTCGCCGCGCTGAGAGTGCCGGGCGGCGCCAAGCTTTCGCGCAAGCAGATCGATGACTATGCTGCGTTCGCCGGTCGATACGGCGCCAAAGGCCTGGCGTGGATGAAGGTCAACGACGCCGAAGCCGGCGCCGAGGGCGTGCAATCACCCATCGCGAAATTCCTCGACGCGGACACGATCAAGGCGCTGATCCACCTGACCGCGGCCGAATCGGGCGACCTGATCCTGTTCGGCGCCGGTCCCAGCACGGTGGTAGCGGCCTTCATGGGCGCGCTGCGGGTTCGCGTCGGGCATGATCGGGGCCTGGTGGAAGAAGGCTGGAAGCCGCTTTGGGTGGTCGA
>DATFJJ010000368.1:0-5156 GCA_035269245.1 Wenzhouxiangellaceae bacterium
TCCACGTCGACGCCCCGCTGGACGTATGCGAAACGCGCGACCCCAAGGGGTTGTACGCCAAGGCACGGGCCGGCGTCATCAGCAACTTCACCGGCATCGATTCGCCCTACGAGCCGCCGGAAGATGCAGAAATTATCGTCGATACCTCGAAGATGAGCGTCGATGAATGCGTCGAGGAACTGCTGGCCTACCTCAAGCGCCGCGGGATTTTGATAGGTTGAAAATCGACGGTTTCCGGTTTCCGGTTTCCGGTTTCCGGTTTCGGTTTTCGGGAATGCGGAAGGCCCACGTAGATCGGGTTAGCGAAGCGTAACCCGACGTTGCCGGCTTCGATGATATCCAAACGTCGGCTTACGGCCTTCGGCCTAAGTCGATCGACGCCTGTGCCCGAAATCGAGGATATACGGCGCGCTCGAATCCTGGTGACACGTCAGAATCTCGTCGACTTCCGACTTCCGACTTCCGACTTCCGACTTCCGACTTCCGACTTCCGACTTCCGACCACCGGAACCCATCCTAGTTGTTGCCCATCAGCTCTCGCCGAAAGAACCGGTCGATCTGCCGGTAGACGTGGAGGCGCTGTCCTTCGCCGGAAATCGCGTGCTTTTCGCCCGGATACGTCATCAGTTCGAAGTCGATGGCCTGCGACTGCAGCTTCTGCATCAGCAAGGTCGAGTGGGTGAACAACACGTTGTCGTCGGCCATGCCGTGGACGAGCAGTAGCGGATCTGCCAGGTTCCCGGCATATTCGATAACGTTGCCCCGTGTATAGGCTTCGGTGGGGGCGCCCGATTCAGTGCGCGGCATGCCGAGGTAGCGCTCGGTGTAATGAGTGTCGTACAGCGCCCAGTCGGTGACCGGTGCGACGGCGGCGCCGGCCGCGAACTGGCCCGGGTGCTGCATCAGCATCATCAGCGTCATGTAGCCGCCGTAACTCCAGCCGAATACCCCGATTCGCTCGGGGTCGACAAACGGCGTTGCTTTCAGGAATTCGACCCCCACCATCTGGTCTTCGACTTCGACCTGCCCGAGGTTGAGATAGGCGGGCGCCTGGAACGCCACGCCCTGACCTTCGATGCCTCGATTATCTAGCGAAAACACGATATATCCGGAGCGCGCCATGTATTGGTCGACCAGATGCCTTCGTCCCCACCGGTTGAGGACCGTACGGCCGGTTGGACCGCCGTAGACGTGCAGAAAAACGGGGTAAGTCTTCGATTCTTCGAATCCCGTCGGCCTGATCATCCGGTAATGCAGCGCCTGGCCGTCGGCCGACTCGATTGCGCTGAATTCGGTCGGACGATGTCCCGGCATGAACGGGGCATAAGGATGGTCGGCGTCCACCCGGTTTTCGACCAGCCAGGCCAGTCGCTCGCCGTCGGCCGAGTGCAGGGACAGCTGCGGCGGCTGCCTGGCGCTGGAGAACGTATCCAGGTACGTCCTGGCGCCTGTGTCGAAGGTGATTTCGTGCCAGCCGTCGCGGTGAGACACACGCTGGATCGCCTCCGGGGTGCCGGCGACCAGAGACTGCCGATACAGATGCTGCTCGGCAGGAGTGTCGATGCCGGCGGTGAAGTAGACCAGCCCGAGATCTTCGTCGACGGCCGCCAGCGCGCCGACCGGCCAGCGGCCCTCGGTGAGCTGCCGAATGATCTGGCCGTCCAGACCGATCAGGTAGAGGTGCCGAAAGCCCGAGCGCTCGGACGACCAGATGAACGCCTCCAGACCCTCGAGAAAATGCAGGTCGTCGTGCAGGTTGATCCAGGTATTGCTCTGCTCGCTGGCAAGAATGCGCTGGTCTCCGCTTTCCAGGTCGTGCAGTACCAGGTCCAGGCGCTGCTGGTCCCGCGATTGGCGCTGGAACGCCAGTCCGCTGCCGTCGGGCAACCAGGCCACTCGCGGGATGTAGATGTCCTGCTCTCGGACCGGCGCCTCGCTCACCGGAATCCAGCGGATTTCGCCGGACGCGACGTCGATGATGCCCAGCCGATAGCGTACGTTCGGCGTGCCCGCATACGGGTAGCGCTGTTCGATGATCTCGATTTTCTCGCCCGATACCTCATAGCGCTCGCTGGGCGCGATCGGAGACTCGTCGACCTGCAGGAACGCGATGGCCCGGCTGTCCGGGGACCACCAGTAGCCGGTCGATCGTCCCATTTCTTCCTGGGCGATGAATTCGGCCATGCCGTTCTTGACCGCGCCTTCGCCGTCTTCGGTCAGTGCCCGGACGCTGCCGCCTTCGACATCGACCACCCAGAGGTCCTGGTCCCTGACGAACGCAACCGTTGCCGCGTCGGGCGCGATCTTCGGGTCCAGATCGAAGGCCTCGCCGGCGGTCAGCTGGCGGACCTTGATCGGGCTGCTTTCCAGATCGGCGAGAAAGATGTCGCCGCCCAGGGGAAACAGGATGTGTCGGCCGTTGCGCGCCCACCGATATTCGACGATGCCGCGCAGATCGGAAATGCGCGCACGCTCGCGGCGCGCCTTCTCGGCGTCGGACAGTGGCGCGGGCTCGGCCAGCACGTCGTCGGCCGAGATCAGTCGCCGCGTCCGATCCTGCTCCAGGTTGTATTCCCAGAGATCCAGCGTGCTGCTGTCGTCCTGCCGGCCGCGCAGGAAGGTGACGCGATCGCCGGCCGGCGATAGCTTCGCTGCTTTGAGCGAGGGCCCCGAAAGCGCGGGCGAGTCGAAAATCCTCGCCAGCGTCAATTCTTCGCTTTCCGTATGTTGCTGGGCCAGCGTGGGAGTGGAAAAGAGCAGAATGACCTTCAAGGTCAGGATCAGAGTTCGGGTTCTTGTCATCGGGGTGCGCAGGGGCTGCGGAACAGTCCCCTATTGTGCAAAGCCCGGCGCAACAAAGCAAACCGGAAATGTGTGGCGCAAAATGTGTGGCGCATTTTTGAAGCGCAGGTCGGGGCGCCGTCCCGACGAAAGTATGGTTGTCAGGCACGACCCCGAGTCAGTCCCGAAGAACGGTTCGCCCGTGTTAAATTGAAGAACTACTCCGAAAAGGGTTCATACGCGAAATGACCTCAAATTCACCAGGACGTCGGCTGCGCGATCTCGTGGCCCGGCAGGCTCCGCTGCAGGTTGTGGGCACAATCAATGCGCTCACCGCGCGCATGGCCGAGAAGATTGGTCACGAGGCCATTTACCTGTCCGGCGGCGGCCTTGCGGCCAACTCGCTGGGCCTGCCGGATCTGGGCATCAGCACGCTGGAAGACGTTCTGATCGACGTACGCAGAATCACCGACGCCAGCAACCTGCCGCTGCTGGTCGACGCCGATACCGGGTTCGGCGGCGCGTTCAACATTCAGCGCACGATCCGATCGCTGGAGAAGGCGGGTGCGGCCGGCGTGCACATCGAAGACCAGGTGCAGACCAAGCGCTGCGGCCACCGACCGGGCAAGGCCATTGTCTCGAAACAGGAAATGGTCGATCGCATCAAGATGGCTGTCGATTCGCGCATCGACCAGGACTTCGTGATCATGGCGCGCACCGACGCATTGGCGGTCGAGGGCGAGGACGCGGCGATCGAACGCGCCGTGGCCTGCGTCGAGGCGGGCGCCGACATGATCTTCCCTGAAGCGATGCGCGAGCTCGAGCAGTACCGCCGCTTCCGCGAGGCCGTCGACGTGCCGATTCTTGCAAACATCACCGAATTCGGCCACACGCCGCTGTTCTCGACTCCTGAACTGGGCGACGTCGGCGTCGATATCGTTCTTTATTGCTGCGGCGCCTACCGGGCCATGAACAAGGGGGCCGAGATCGTTTACAAGGCTTTGCTCGAGCAGGGCCATCAGCGTGACGTGATCGACATCATGCAAACGCGCGACGAGATGTATGGCTATCTCGATTACTACGCCTACGAGCGCAAACTTGACGAACTTTTCGAGGACGAATCATGAACGACAAGAAAGCTGAAGCAGGACTACGCGGACAGTCTGCCGGCGAAACCGCAATTTGCACGGTGGGCGCGGCCGGAAACAGTCTGAGATACCGCGGTTACGCCGTTGATGACCTTGCCCGGAACGCAAGCTTCAACGAGGTGGCTTATCTGATACTCAAGGGCGAATTGCCGAACCAGTCCGAACTGGATGCCTACGCTGCGCGCCTCAAGGGCATGCGCGGTCTCCCGGAGGCTCTCAAGGAAGTGCTGGAGCGCATCCCTGCCGGCGCGCACCCGATGGACGTGCTGCGCACGGGTTGTTCATTTCTCGGCAACATCGAGCCCGAGCGCGATTTCGGCCGCCAGCAGGACATCGCCGACCGGCTGCTGGCCGCCTTCCCTTCGATGATCAGTTACTGGTATCGCTTCAGCCATGACGGCGTAAAGGTCGAAACCGAGTCCGACGAGGACGGTATCGGGGCGCACTTCCTGAAGTTGCTGCACGACGAGTCGCCCAGTGAGTTGCATGCCCGGGTCATGGACGTATCGCTGATCCTCTACGCCGAACACGAGTTCAACGCTTCGACCTTCACCGCGCGCGTTTGCGCTTCAACGCTATCGGACATGTTTTCCTGCGTCACCGGCGCGATCGGGTCGCTCAGAGGCCCGCTTCACGGCGGCGCCAACGAGATGGCCATGGCCATGCTGGAGCAATACGATTCGGTAGACCAGGCCCGTGAGGATGTCCACCGCAAGCTGGCCGACAAGGAAAAGATCATGGGATTCGGCCACGCCGTCTACCGCGAAAAGGACCCGCGCAACGCTATCATTCGCGAGTGGTCGCGCAAGCTGGCCGACGATGTCGGCGACAAGGTGCTTTTCCCGGTCTCCGAGGAGGTCGAGAGGATCATGCAGGATGAGAAGAACCTTTTCGCCAATGCCGATTTCTATCACGCCTCGGCCTACCACTTCATGGGCATCCCGACGGGCCTGTTCACCCCTATTTTCGTGATGTCGCGGGTAACCGGCTGGTGCGCGCACGTCATGGAGCAGCGCGCCAACAACCGCATCATCCGCCCCGGCGCCGATTACACCGGCCCCGAGGACCGCGATGTGCCGCCGATCCAGGATAGGTAGACCCGAGATCGATAGCCGTTGGCGGCCGGCCGCCGACGGATTCGGCTCCCACATCGATTTTCGCCCTCGTGGGAGTGGTATCCGGCCGCGAGCCCGAAGCGGGAATGGCCAGGAATCCGAACAACCCGTC
>DATFJJ010000369.1:0-12933 GCA_035269245.1 Wenzhouxiangellaceae bacterium
CGAGCTGCAGAGTTGCAACGCGAGTCCGGTCGGGTTTTCATCCATCCGTTCGACGACCTCGACGTGATTGCCGGTCAGGGCACGGTGGGCACCGAAATCCTGCGTCAGGCCGAGTCGCCGCCGGACGCGGTGTTCGTCCCGGTCGGCGGCGGCGGCCTGATCGCCGGGGTCGCGGCGGCGATCAAGTGCCTGGCACCGGCGACCAGGATCATTGGCGTCGAGCCGGCCGGTGCGGCCAGCTTCAAAGCGGCGCTGGAAGCCGGTCGGCCGGTCGACATCGGCCCGGTCAGCCTGTTCGCAGACGGCGTGGCGGTGCGCAAGGTCGGGGCACATCCTTTCCGCGTGGCGCACGATCTTGTCGACGAGATCGTAACCGTCGGCACCGACCAGATCTGCGCTGCGGTCGGCGAGGTATTCCTCGATACCCGCATCGTCACCGAGCCGGCCGGCGCACTGGCCGTGGCCGGAATGCGCGAGTATGTCAAACACGGCGGCGCCGGCCGCCAGCTGGTGGCGATCAATTCCGGCGCCAACATCAGTTTCGAGCGCATGGCGCACGTTGTCGAGCGGGCCGAGATCGGCGCCGGTCACGAAGTGCTGTTTGCCGCCACTATCCCCGAGCGCCCCGGCAGTTTTCTGGAATTTTGCCGCGCTCTCGGCAATACAGCGGTATCGGAATTCAATTACCGCTGCTCGTCGACCCGCAAGGCACACATATTCGTCGGCCTGCGTCCTGCCGACGGCAGCAGCGGTCGAGCAGCCCTGTTCGACCGACTGCGCCAGACCGGATACCCGATCGAGGACCTCACGGAAAACGCCCTGGCACGAGATCATCTTCGTCACATGGTCGGTGGCCATTGTCCCGTGCCCGCACGCGAAGTGCTCTACCAGTTCCGCTTCCCCGAACGCCCCGGCGCGCTCAAGCAATTCCTGGCGTGCCTGGCCGGACGCTTCTCGATCAGTCTGTTTCACTACCGCAATCACGGTGCCGACTATGGCCGGGTACTGGCCGGTTTCCTGGTGCCCGAGAGTGAACAGCAAGACTTCGATCGCCTGTTGTCCCGGATCGGCTATCCATGGGCCAGGATCGACGACCCGGCTGCAAGCTGGTTCCTCGGAAGCCCGAGCCGGTCGCCGAAACTGGCGCACGTGGCTTCCTGACTTCCCCGAGCGTCCCCTCTACCCGCCCGATCAGGCCTGTCGCCCGCGCTCAGGCGCGTGACATTGCCGCCCGGCCGGTCAACTGGTGGCTGATAGGCAGGAACCTCCGGCACTTCCATCGAGACTGTCTTCTGGTCTGGCCGATTGCTTTCCGGCGCCGGTCCGGAGTAATCTTCGGCCTGGGGCATTCAATGGCAAGGAGAAAACATGCGCAACGTGATCGTCCTGGCAGCCGCTTTAGTGGCTTCGACGGCAAACGGCAGCGAGCCGGATCCGCGCGAAGTTCAGAAGTCATTCGCCAATCTTTTTCCTTCGAATCCGATCTCATGTCCCGACGGCGAGCCCCATGTAAAGGAAATCAGATATTCACGCGACGGTACGCTCGAAACACTGGTGGTCTGGGACCACGGCGACGTCGATCGCGAAGAGATCCGGCGCATCAGCCGCGCGCACGGGCTCGACGCCCCATTCGACCGCGCGCGACCGACCGCGAGTCAAGACGATTAACAAAACTCTGCCTAACGCCTCGAACGGCGACCGCATGAACGCCTGGTTATTGTCGGCCTATCGGGCCGAAAGCCATGCCCGCTGGGCCGACTGGCTGGTTTCGACTTTCGGCGAGTTCGAGTGGCAGCGGCTGGAACTGCCCGGCCGCCATTTTTCCTGGCGCATCCGCGGCAACCCGCTGAGCTGGCTGGATGACTTGCCGGGGCAAACGCCGGCGCTGATCGTGGCCACTTCGATGGTGGACCTGGCCACGCTCAAGGGTCTTCATCCGCGCCTTGCCGGTGTGCGCTGCGTTGTCTACTTCCACGAAAATCAGTTCGCCTACCCGAGAAGCGATGCACAGACGACTTCGATAGAGGCGCAGATGGTGCAGCTATACAGCGCGCTGGCCGCCGACCGGGTGCTGTTCAATTCCGAGTACAACCGGGAGACTTTCATGGGCGGCGTAGACGCTCTGCTCGAAAGGATGCCGGATCATGTCCCGTCAGGCGTGGGCCGACGGCTCACCGGCAAGTCCGAAATCCTGCCGGTGCCTATCGAGCCGATTCGGTCTGCCGAAGCGCAAGACCCGAAGCTGATCGTCTGGAACCACCGCTGGGAGTACGACAAGAACCCCGACCTGTTCGCCGACGCGATGATCGCGCTGGCCGGGCAAGACGTTGACTTTCGGCTTGCGCTACTCGGGCAACGCCACCGCAACACGCCCCAAGCGCTGGCAAGGCTTCGCGAAGCGCTGCCCGACCGAATCGTCGCCGACGCCCGCCTGCCGAAAGACAAGTATCGCGCCGTCCTCGGCCGGGCCGGCATAGCCGTCAGTACCGCCACCCACGAATTCCAGGGCTTGGGGATGCTCGAAGCGGCCAGCGCCGGCTGCGTGCCGCTGGTGCCGGATGCACTGTGCTATCCGGATATCTACCCGCCCGAGTATCGCTATCCGGCCGGCGATCGCGACGCACTGGTGAATCGACTGGCGGACTGGCTTTGCGGCAACACGCCCCGGGCACCGAATGTCGAACGCTGGACCGCCTTGCAGATGGAGCCGGATTGGCGCAACTCGCTGCTCGATGAAGACACGCGGTTCCACGAGGCGATGGGGCAATCCCGCGACGCCTGACGCTGCGGGCACTAGTGGGATTGCCGAAGCATTTTGCCCCCACCCCAGTCCTCCCCCGCAAGCAGGGGGAGGGAGAAATACGAGCTCCCTGAGCACGATAGTCGCCTTCCAGCTCGCGGGAGAGAAAGAAATATGATCTCTCGGCGCATTTCAATTCCTTCCCCTGCTTGCGGGGGAAGGTTAGGATGGGGGCATGCGGGACCGACGCACCCAGGCCAACGCCGCTTCTCTGCGAAAGCAGATGACCGACGCGGAGCATCGCCTTTGGTACCACTTGCGGAAGCGACAGTTGAACGGATACAGATTCCGCAGGCAATATCCGGTCGGGCCATTCATCGCCGATTTCGCCTGCATCGATGAAGGTTTGATCGTCGAGGTCGACGGCGGTCAGCACAACGAGCAGCGCGCGGCGGATGAGACGCGAACGCGGTTTCTGGAAAACCGCGGGTTCAGAGTGCTGCGGTTCTGGAATAACCATGTTCTGAAGCAAACGGAAGTTTGTCTCGGGGTGATTGCAGAGGCACTCGGCCCCCACCCCGGCCCTCCCCCGCAGGCGGGGGAGGGAGACAAGCACTGAGTTGCGATGCTGACGCACATCCGGGCATGACCGAGCCCTGCTTGCGGGGAAAAATCAGGATTGGGGCACAGAACTTCCTTCCCCCTTATGGGGAAAGAACAGGATTGGGGCACAGAACTTCCCTCCCCTTATGGGGAAAGAACAGGATTGGGACACAGAACTTCCTTCCCCCGCTCGCGGGGGAAGGTCAGGATGGGGTAAGTTGGACTTCGCCCCGAATCTGCTTATTCGACCTCAGCGTGGATCCGCCCCTTGTAGCGCTCGAAAAGCTGGCGATGCTTGCTGCGGCCGAGGTCGTATTCTTCGCCGTCGATCCAGACACGCTGAATCTGGGTCATCGGCTCCAGCGGATCGCCGCTCGTGACCAGCAGCGAGGCGCGCTTGCCGGCCGCCAGCGAGCCGAGCTGGTCTTCGACACCAAGAATCTCGGCCGGCCACAGCGTGACCGACTTCAGCGCCGCGTCCTTCGGCAGGCCGAAGGCGGCCGCGCTACCGGCGTGGAAAGGCAAGTTGCGCGCATTGGTGGCACCGAACCCGCCACCGCCGTCGCCTATCGCGAACTTGACGCCGGCCTCGAACAGCTTGCCGGCCGCCTGGTAGGCCATGTCGTAGGCCTCCCAGCGCCGGGTCGGCATGGTGTAGACGCCGTTGAGGATGACCGGTATCCCGTCGGTCGCGAGACGCTCGGCGACGTACTGCAGGTCCGGGCCACCGACCAGGATGACGCGCTCGAATTCCTGATCTTCGGCCCAGTCAAGCGCAGCGTTGACGTCCTTTTCCTTGCCGGCGTAAAGGAACAGCGGCATTTCGCCTTCCAGCAGCGGCACCAGGGCCTCGAGCTGAGCATTGCGGGCCGGGCGCGGCGCGTTGCCGGCTTCGAACGCCTGCATGGCCTTGTGCCAGTCGCGGGCAGCGTCGAGCACCGACTCGATCTTCTTCAGATCGTCGTTGTCGCTGTCGTCGGCCGCACCCGCCGGGAAATTGATGTGCATGCCCGCCGGTGCCTTGATGGTCATGTCTTCCCACGACCACCCTTCCATGTTCATCACCGCCGACGTGCCGCGGATCAGCCCGCCCGACGGCACCGTATGGGTCGTCAGGATGCCGCCGGCAACGTTCACCGGCAGCAGCGCCGAGTCGTGGTTGAACGCCACCTCGACCCGCAGCGCGGCGTTGATCGCGCCCATCTCGGTGGTGTCCACGGTGCCGGCGACGCTGCTGATCTCGGTCAGACCGAGCGCCGACAGCGGGTGGACGAAACCGGGATAAACGTGGCTGCCGGCAAGATCGATCACCTCGGCACCGTCCGGAATCTCGATACCGGCGCCGACCGCAGCAATGTCGCGACCCTGGATCAGGACAGTACCGTTCTCGATCGAATCGCCTTCGACCGTGTGCACCGTGGCGCCGGTCAGCGCCGTAAACTGCTGAGCCGCTGCCGGCGATGCCGCCAGCATGCCGGCGAGAAGCGCCAGACCCAGCGTCAATGAAGTTGCAATTCTGATGCTCATTCGCCGCTCCTGAAATCAATCGCGTGGACGTGACCAAAATCCTGCGCGTGGCAGAACTCGTCGTGCGCCAGCTCCGACGCGCGGTAGCCGATCAGCCAGCCGGGTGACTCGTCCTCGGCCGGAGACTCTTCGGCCTCTTCGTCGCCGCCGTCCTCGTCGAGCACCATGGCCATCAGTTCGCGGCGCTCGGCTTCCAGCGCCTCGCGCTGGGCCCTGTCCTCTTCCCGGTCGAAGTAACGCCGGCCATCCACCCAGGTCTGATCGACACGCGAATAAACCGACAGCGGATGGCCGTTCCAGAGCACGAAGTCGGCGTCCAGGCCTTCTTCCAGCCGCCCGGTCCGCTCGCCCACGCCCAGCTGTCGGGCCGGGTTGGCGGTGATCATGATCAACGCGTCGTGGGGATCCACGCCGCCGTAGCGCACGGCCTTGGCCGCTTCCAGGTTCATGCGCCGGGCCAGCTCCGGGTTGTCGGAATGCAGGCCAACGGTAACGCCGCCCATGGCCATCAGCGCCGGGTTATAGGGAATCGCATCGTGGGCCTCGTGCTTGAAGTTCCACCAGTCGATGAAGCCCGAGCCGCCCGCGCCGTGCTCGGCCATCCGGCGGGCCAGCTTGTAGCCCTCCAGCACGTGCTGGAAGGTGCCGATGGTGACGCCGAACGATTCGGCGATGTTGATCAGCATGACCATTTCATCGGCCCGGTAGGCGTGCGAGTGGATCTTTCGAACGCCTTCGAGGATTTCGACGATGGCGTCCATTTCCAGATCCGGGCGCGGCGGCACGACGTTCCGGGCGCGTCTGCCTTCGGGCATCTGTTCGAGCTGGCGCTTGTACTCGGCCGCCTGCTGGAATTTTTCGTCGATGATCTGGGCCACGCCGGGACGCGACTGCGGGTAGCGCGGATCGTCGTTGTTCCAGTTGCTCTGCTTCGGATTCTCGCCGAGCGCGAACTTGATGCCGGGTGTGGCCGCTTCGAAGATCAGTGCTTCGGGCGACGCGCCCCAGCGCATCTTGATCACCGCCATCTGGCCGCCGATGGCATTGGCCGAGCCGTGCAGCAGGTTGATGGCGGTCACGCCGCCTGCCAGCTGCCGATAGATGTTGATCGATTCAGAATCGATCACGTCCTGGATCCGCACCTGCGCGGTGGAAATGTCGGTGGCCTCGTTGACACCGCCGATGATCGCCGCGTGCGAGTGCGCGTCGATGATGCCGGGCGTGACGTGCATACCGGTACCATCGATTTCCAGCGCGTTGCCCGGTGCGTCCAGGTCGACGCCCACGGCGCGGATCCGGCCGTCGCGCACCAGCACGTCGGCCTGCTCCAGAATGCCTTGCTCGCCGGCGGTCCAGACGGTTGCATTTCGCACCACCACGCTCTGCTGCGCTGGGGCGGACTCGATATTCCAGGCCTCGACGCCCGGCGTGTAGTCGGCCAGTACTGCCGAAGTCAGCAGGCTGGCCAGGATTATTGTGAAGCGATTCATATGCGGGTCTCCTCGTCGCCGGGGCCGCTGGATTTCGTGCCTCTGACCGTGAATTCACCGAACGGGCCGCTGCCATTGCCGCGCGCACGATCGCCTTCGATATCCATGTTGATCGAGATCGTGCCGGTTGCACCGAAGCGGGTTGCATCGATTCGGATCTGCAGCTGCTTGCCCGAAACCCGCGCCTGGGTCAGCGGGGTTTCATTGCCCATGACGAGCAGCGCACCGTCCATGCTCGCCGGTTCGCCGAACAGGGTCAGCGTCGCATCCACATCGCCCATGCCTGCCAGGCTCAGTGTCAGATTCCAGGTGCCGGCCGGGTCGACTTCCGGCGGCGTAAGTTTGGCCAGTTCGAAGCGATGGCCGTCGACCCAGACTTCGCTGATCGCGGGCTTTTCGGCGAACAGTTCGCCTTCGACGACCACCAGGTTGGCCATGTAGCCTTCGGCCACGCGCCCGGCGCGGTCTTCAATGCCGAGCCATTCGGCCGGGCCGGTTGTCAGCGCGGCCAGCGCGGCATCCCGATCCACGCCGCGTTCCACGGCTTTGGCGACCTGTGCGAACAGGTCGGCCGGGTTCGACTGGCCGTGCGCCGTGAACAGCACCGGGAAACCGGCCGCGATCATGCGAGCGGGATTGTCCGGGGCATATTTCCAGTGCCGTAATTCTTCCAGTGATACGTCGCGATTGTCTGCGTTATCGCCTTCGCCATTGTCTTCGCTCTCTACATCCGGTGCACTCGGAAAATCGAGCGGCAGAATATGCGGCACCTTGCGGCCGAAATCGGCCAGGCGCTTGTACTCTCCGCCGTGCCCGACCAGCACCAGGTTGAAGTCGGGGTCGACCAGGTCGAGAATGCGCAGGCTGTCCAGCGTGTCCTCGGCTTCGAACACCAGCGGCTGGTCGCCGGCAATCACCGGAGCCAGCGCATCCATGCCGTGCAACCACTGCGGCCTCGCCTGGGCCGGGTTGGCCGTCCATGCGGCGCGCGCGCTTTGCTGCCAGGCTGCATCCAGCAGGGTCTGACGGAAAAGCGCCACCGACCCCATCAGCGACTGCGGGTATTTTCCGTCCGGCGAGCGTTCCTGAAGATGCGCGTGCTGGGCCACACTGCGGCGCAGCAGGTTTTCGCTCATGCCGCCGTCGCCCAGGTTCGCCAGCACCGAGTTGCCGCGCAGCAACCCCTCAGCCGGTGCCATCAGGGCCGTAGTGAAACCGGCGCCGCGGTGGGCCTCGACCTTGTCGGACGGCCAGGCGGCAGCGTCCAGCTCGAAATCCGGCCGAATCAACGGGTGGCGGCCGGCAACGCTTTCGGCCTCGTCTTCATCACCGCTTTCGGATTCATCGGCCGGAGCGATCGTCAGGTATGGGTCGATCAGACCGGCATAAACGGTGATAGGCGGCTGTTCGTCATCACGCTCGAAAGTGACAAGGGCAGCGTCGGCCGGCGGCTGGATATCATCGCCGACCGCTTCGATCACACCGTCGCGGATGACGACAGTGGCCGATTCCAGCACCTCGCCGGGGGCCGTGACGACCCGGACGCCGACGATGGCGTATACGCCGGGTAGCGGCTGCCGAAGCTCGGCCGCATTCAGCGGGCCGATCAGCAGCGCGCACAGAAAAATGAGTGCGTAGCGCAAGGCGAACTCCAGTGGACAGGAAGCCATGCACACTAGCGCAGCGCCGATGAAGGCGGCATGAGCCAGAAGTCATGGCTGCCGGAGCGCTGCTTCGTTGCCGCGCAGCCCCTACAATCGGCGCCATGCTAGTGAGCCCCGGACATGAGCGCGATGAATACTGGTTTCGTGAAGGCTGCTTCATTACCGAGTGGTCCAACAGCGATGCCGATCCCGACGTTTCGGTCGCCCGCGCTCGGGTCGAACCCGGCGGGACCACGCGCTGGCACCGGCTGGACGCCATTACCGAGCGCTACGTGGTGCTGGCCGGCCGCGGTCGCGCCGAGGTCGACCGCGAGGCACGCGACGTGCAGGCCGGCGACGTCGTCATCATTGCGCCCGGCCTGCCGCAGCGCATCACGAACACGGGCGACACCGATCTGATCTTCCTGGCCGTATGCACACCGCGGTTCAGGCCTGAGAACTACCGTGAGATTCCCGAACTCGAGGAGAGCACATGAGAATTCCGAAACTGGCATCTACCGCGCTGGCGCTGACCGCAATCGGCCTGGCAACGACCGCCGTCGCGCAGGACGACCTGCAGCAGCGCGCCGAAAGGCTTGCCCAGGATGCGCTGATCGTAGACGGCCACGTCGACATGCCGTATCGGGTCTACGACGAATGGGCCGACGTATCGGGTAAAGTGCCGGGCAACGATTTCGACGCGCCGCGCGCCCGCTCAGGCGGCCTGAATGCGCCGTTCATGTCAATCTACCTGCCGGCCGAGACGGAAATCACCGGCGAAGCCACCGCGATCGCCAACCGGCTGATCGACCTGGTCGAAGCCCAGGTGGCACGCGCGCCGGAAACGTTCGGCATCGCAAAGTCGACGGATGAGGTCGAGCGGCTTGTGGCCGAAGGTCGGATCACGCTACCGCTGGGCATGGAAAACGGTGCGGCCATTGCCGGTGACCTGGACAACCTCAGACACTTCCACGCCCGCGGCATCCGGTACATCACGCTGGCCCACAGCAAGTCCAACCACATTTCGGATTCGTCCTACGACCCGGTTGCGCTGTGGCAGGGCCTCAGCCCGTTCGGCGAAGAACTGGTTGCCGAGATGAACAAGCTCGGCATCATGGTCGACGTTTCGCACATCAGCGACCAGGCCTTCCGCGACGTCATCGAAATCACCAAAGCGCCTGTGGTGGCTACTCACTCGTCGGCCCGGCACTTCACGCCCGGTTTCGAGCGCAACGTTTCCGACGAGCTTATCGAGGCGATAGGAAACAACGGCGGGGTGGTGATGATCAACTTCGGTTCATCCTTCCTCACCGAGGCCGCCAACCAGTGGCAGGCGAAGTTCTCGGCCGCGCGTGAAAGCCTGATCACCCAACTCGGCGATACCGGTCGCGACGATCCGCGGGTGGCGGCTTTCAGCGCGGCCTACCGCGAGCAGAACCCTTATCCGTACGCCAACGTCGGCATCGTCGCCGATCATATCGAGCGTGTAATCGAAATTGCCGGCATCGACCACGTGGGCCTGGGCTCGGACTACGACGGCGTCGGCGACTCACTGCCCGAGGGCCTCAAGGACGCCTCGACCTATCCCAACCTGATTGCCGAACTGCTCCGGCGCGGCCATTCCGAAGCCGACATCCGAAAAATCCTGGGCGAGAACGTCATGCGGGTCTGGCGCGAGGTGGAAGCTTACGCCGAAGCAAATTGACGTTTCATGCCAAACCCGGGGAAAAGGCCAAACGCCTTTTAACCACGAAGGGCACGAAGAACACGAAGGTATAACCAAAACCTGCGTAACCCAGCTTCAGTTCTCTGGCGCAGGCCTGGCCTGACCTGGGGCCTGTGGACTTTTCGGTCCTGATTGTTGCCTTTGGGTCTCGGATCAGGGCCGGATCGACGCTGCGGGATCTCGCATATTTCGCAAAATCAAGCCTCTGCTTCGTTCCGCTTCTTTCCACTTCGTGTCCTTCGTGGTTCACGCTTTTCCGCAATCTTTTCCGCCACTGGAATCGCCCGCGCGTTGCGTCCAGTAGAATGGCGTCACTGCCGCGACCCCGGGACAAGCCGTGACCGACAACTACCACAAGATCTGGAACGCGGAGACCGCCTGCGTGCACGCCGGATACGAGCGCGGAACCGCCGAGCAGGGACTGAACACCCCCATCGTCACCTCCACGGCGTTCGACTACTCGCGCGACAACCAGGTGCGCTACCCGCGCTACATGAACACGCTCAACCACCGGGTGGTGGCCAATCGCATCGCCGCGCTGGAAGGGGCCGAGGCCGCGTTCGTGACCGCCTCGGGGATGGGCGCGGTCAGCGCGGTATTCCTCGGCCTGATGAAGCCGGGCGATCATGCGATCTTGCTCGACGGGCTTTACGGCGGCACCACGGACCTCGTCGAGGGCCTGCTTGAACCCTACGGATTCGAGTTCTCGACCTGGGACGGCAGTCCAGTCTCGCTGCCCTCGATGGTTCGAGACAACACCAGGCTGGCATGGGTGGAGTCCCCGACCAACCCGCTGCTTCGGGTCATCGACCTGGAAGCCACCGCAACTATCCTGCGCGAACGCAATATCGTGTCGGTCATCGACAACACCTTCGCCACGCCCATCCTGCAGCAACCGATCAAGCTGGGCTTCGACCTGGTGATGCATTCCGCCACCAAGTATTTCGGCGGCCACTCGGATCTGCTGAGCGGCGCCGTTGCCGGTGCGGATGAATTGATCGCGCGGATCCGGCCGCAGGCAGTGCGGCTGGGCTCGAGTCTCAACGGCCAGGACCTCTACCTGCTGGAACGCTCGATCAAGACGCTTGCGCTCAGGATCGAACGCCAGGCCGAAAATGCCGCCGCTGTCGCCGAGTGGCTGGAATCCCGTGAAAACGTTGCTCAAGTGTTCTATCCCGGTCTGGAAGCCGATGCCGGTCATGCCATCGCGGCGCGCCAGATGCGCGCCTTCGGCGGCATGCTTGGGTTCCGCCTGGCCGACGCCATCAGCCCGGACCGATTCCTGCAGATGCTGCAGCTGATCACCCCCGCCGTCAGCCTGGCCGGCGTCGAATCGACCATCTGCCAGCCGTCGCGCACCAGCCATGCCAAGCTGACCGATGAAGCGCGCGAGACCCTTGGCATCGATGACCGGCTGATGCGGCTTTCGGTCGGCATCGAGCTTGTCGAAGACCTGATCGCCGATCTGGATCAAGCCATCGAAGTGGCGGTGTGAAAATATAATTGGACGCCCTGCCGAATATCGAACCGCAACCGGACACGACAACCTGTGGGCCGACCTGCCTGCACGCGCTTTACCGGCACTTCGGCGACAACGTCGATCTACACGAAGTCATCGACACCATCCACCGGCTGGACCACGGCGGCACGCTGGATGTCTTTTTGGCCAACCATGCGCTGGCGCGCGGCTACGGCGCCGAAATCTACACTTACAACCTGCAGGTGTTCGATCCCAGCTGGTTCTCCGGCAAGACCCGGCTGGCCGCCAAGCTCGCCGAACAAATGGCCGCCAAGCCCGACGATGAGCAGCTGGCCATCGCCACCCGAGGCTATCTCGAATACCTCGAACTGGGCGGACGAATCCGGTTTACCGATCTGACCCGAACCCTGATCCGCCGGCTGTTGCGCTCGGGCAATCCCGTGCTCACCGGACTTAGCGCCACCTACCTTTATCGCTCCATGCGCGAGTGGGGGCCGGACGACGATGACGACGACATCCGCGGCTTGCCGGTGGGACATTTCGTACTGCTGACCGGCTACCACCGGAAATCGCGCGAGGTCGAAATCGCCGACCCTATGCAGGAAAACCCGCTTGGCAGCCAGGTCGGCAACTGCACGCCGGGGGACGCAGGCAGCCAGAATTATCGCGTCCACATCGACCGGCTGATCGGCGCCATCCTGCTCGGCGCCATGACCTATGACGCCAACCTGGTGGTCCTCAAGCCACCTCGCCAAGAGACCTGACCATGCGCCATCTCGTCGTCGTCGATTCGCCGGCCGCGCTGCCCGATGCGCCGCCGGACGTGGAAATCGTCGCGGCCCGCGACTACCTGTCCAACGCGCACTTTCCGGGGCTGCGTGGTGCGCGCGTCTACAACCTTTGCGCCAGCTATCGCTACCAAGCCACCGGTTATTACGTCTCGCTGCTCGCCGCCGCTCGCGGCCACCGGCCGCTGCCGTCGGTCGCAACGATGCTGGACCTCAAAAGCCCGCATGTGGTGCGCCTGCTTTCCGGCGATTTGCAGGGTCAGATCAGCCGCAGTCTGAAACCCATCCGGGGCGATCATTTCGTGCTCAGCATCTACTTCGGCCGCAACATGGCCGAGCGCCATGAAACGCTCAGCCGTGCACTGTTCAAGCTGTTCCCGGCGCCGCTGTTGCGCGCCGAGTTCGCCTGGGTCGAAGACGAATGGATGCTCAAGCGGCTGGCGCCAATTGGTTTTGCCGATGTACCGGAATCGCATCGGGAATTCATGCATGCTTCGGCGCGGCGCTACTTCGCCGGCGAGCGGCCGCGGGCCGTGCAGGCGAAAAAGACGCGCTTCGACCTGGCCATGTTGGTCAATCCTGCCGAGGCGCACCCGCCATCCGACGAACAGGCCCTGAAACGCTTCGAGCGCGCCGGCGCCGAACTGGGCTTCTACGTCGAGCGCATCGGCTCCGACGACATCGGGCGGCTGGCCGAATTCGACGCCCTGTTCATCCGCGAGACCACCGCGGTCAATCACCATACGTTTCGCTTCGCGCGCAAGGCCGCCGCCGAGGGGCTGGTGGTAATCGACGACCCGGATTCCATCCTCAAGTGCACCAACAAGGTTTATCTGGCCGAGCTCCTGGCGCGTCACAATGTGCCGGCGCCCAAGACCGTGCTGGTGCACCGCGACAACATCGATGAGATCGAAAAGCAGCTCGGCCTCCCGGTCG
>DATFJJ010000370.1:0-5783 GCA_035269245.1 Wenzhouxiangellaceae bacterium
AAAAGCCACCTGCACCCGGCAAAGGCACAAAACAACGGCCGGTCGCGGCCTGGAGACCGCTCCTACGGGGATTGCCCTGGGGGCGAAGGGGGCGCGAGGACCGAAGAGGCTGCCCTCAAGCGGCCTCTTCAACCCGCTTGATGGGTCCATTCAACAGTGCGTCGCGCGTGGCCTCGACGATCATGTCGACCTCGGCCGACGTGATGGTGAACGAAGGCGTGTAGCGCAGCGAGTTCTCGCCGCCGTGGATCACGTTGATCCCGTTGATCCGGAGATATTCCTCGGTGGAATTGGCGCCGTAAGCCTTGTAGCGGGTGCCGTCGAGTTCGATCGAGAACAACAGGCCGGTGCCCTGGACGCGGGTGATCCGGCCGTCCAGATCTTTGGCGAGTTGCTGGAATTTCTCGACGAACTCGCGACCGCGCTCGACGATGTTTGATCGAATTTCAGGCGTGATCTGGCCGAGAACCGTCGTGGCCACATCCAGCGCGCGCGGATTGGTAGTCATGGTGTTGCCGTAGACGCCCTTGCGATAGATGTCGGCGGCGTGCTTGTTCATGCCGAGCACCGAAAGCGGATACTGGCCGGCGTTGAGCGCCTTGGACCAGGTTTCCAGGTCGGGCGCTTCCAGGTCCTGAAAACCGGGATAGTCGACAATGGACAGCACGCCCTGGGTGCGCAAGCCTGCCTGAATCGAGTCGACCAGGAGCAGCGTGCCGTGCTGGGTGGCCAGCGCGCGCGCCTTGCGATAGAACTCCGGTTCCAGTGCCGCCCCCGGGTTGCCTTCACCCATGACTGGTTCAATGAAGACGGCTTCAAAAAACACGTTGTTGGCGTCGGCCCACTCGAAGATTCGAACCAGTTCCTCGATGTCGTTGGGCTCGACCGTGACCAGACTGTCGTCGCCGCGGAACGACGCCAGGTGCTCGACGTAGGCGTTGCGGCTTGAATCCGAATACTGGGCGGCGCGATCGGTGCGGCCGTGAAAGCCGCCGGTCAGGGAAAGCCGCTTGATGACGGCGCCTTCCCGCGGGCCGCCGGGGTCGGTCATGTACTTGGCGTTGATGTCGGCTATCCGGCCCGCAACGGTGACGGACTCGGAGCCCGAGTTCATGCACAGGAATCGGTCGAACGGGCAGCCGTCGCGCCGCGTGTGACCCAGTTCCGCACGCAGGGCATCGATGAAGCGCAAGTGGCTGAAACTGGGCGTCATGACATTGGCCATCGTATGCGGCTGGTTCATCGCCCGAAGCACCAGATCCGGGGCATGACCGAAACCCAGCATGCCGTAGCCGCCCGAATCGTGCAGAACGGCGCCCTTGCTGGTTACGATCCAGGGGCCTTTCGCCGCCAGCGCAACGTACGGGTTGACCGCGTCGTCGGCATAGAAATTCACGTAACCGGACTGCAATTCCGCTTGCTGGGTCGCATCGCCGGACGTCCAGAGTTCGGGGTAGGCCGTCCTCCAGCACTCGGCCACGCCCAACGCCTGGTCCACGGCCTGCTCAAGCCGGTCATCGAGCGCGGCGAAGCGCTCGACGACGTTGTCGGGGAGACCGTGCGTGCGGATCTCTCCGCCGGAATTACGGAGTTGTTCGAGCTTCTGGATGATCGTCATGGCACTACCCTCAAAAGCGCCGCCGGCGCGAGGCCGGCGGAAAATGTTCAAAGCGGAATTCTAGCAGGGCCCGCCGCGCGGGCCAAGTGGGGCTTTAGGGTTTGCGCTGCCGGTTACAAGCGCAGGAGAAATCGTTGAAGAACGTAGCGAGCGGACGCCGTCAGGCGCCCGCGCAGCAGTTATTCAGCGATTTCTCACTCTTCGCCGAAGAAGAAGCCCAACAGATGCAACAGACTCATGAACAGGTTGTAGATGGACACGAACAGCGTGACCGTGGCCATGATGTAGTTACGCTCGCCGCCCTGGACGATCTGCTGGGTCTGGTACACGATCAGCCCGCACATCAGAATCGAGAACATGGCAGAGACCACCAGGCCGAGAGCGCTCAGGTTGAAGATCGCCGCAGCCAGGCCGGCCAGGAAGGCGACCAGGATGCCGGCGAACAGAAACGAGCCCATGAAGCTGAAGTCCTTCTTGGTCGTGACCGCAAAGGCCGACAGCGCTATGAACGTCACACCGGTCGCCCCGAGCGCCGAAATGACCAGTTCATGACCGTTGCTGAAGCCGGCCAGATAGGCGCTGATTATCGGGCCGATGGTCAGGCCCATGAAGCCGGTCAGGGCGAATACGCTGAGCAGGCCCCAGGCGGAATTGCGCAGGTACATGGTGAGAAACAACAGACCGAAATAGCCGATCAGCGTAATGGCAAGTCCCGGATGCGGCCAGTTGTTGGCCATCGACATCAGTGCGGTGCCGGCGGAAAACAGCAGTGTCAGCGCCAGCAGGTTCCAAGTGTTGCGCAGGACTCGGCGAGCCTCGTCGTCGATTTCGCGCGCGCCGGTGCCGCTGCGCTCGATAGTGGCGGTACGGATTCTGTCGTTCATGCATTTACCTCGAATTTAAGATGGGCGCCCGACAATTATGTAAAAACCTCGGTTACGCGTATATGTAGACCGCAGCGAAGCTTATCAAGTTTCGATGATGAAACGGTTATCGCTGCGCTTTAGCCGCACTTTGGGTCTTGCGCTCAGTGCCACCCGAAGGCCCAGCCGCTGGGCCAGTTCGCTGGCCGGGCCGCGGGACCGGCTTGCCAGCGCATGGTAATAGTCGCGCGGGCGCTGCCAGCGCCAGAGCGAGTGCGGCAACACCATGCGCTTGCCGAGCGCGCCTTCGATCTCGAATGTGTGCTCGCCGAGCGACCTCGGCACTTCCACGTCGGCGGGATGTTGCCGGCGCCATTCGCCCACTTTCCACTCGGTATCGACCAGCACTGGAACCTGCTCGCGCGCCATCCGCTCCAGGACGGGCCACAGCGTGGCTGGAACTTCGTCGCCGGCCAGGAAATCGCCGTCGGCGGGTTCCGGTGACTGCATGCGCTCTACCCAGGCCGCCACGTTGGGGGCGGATTCGCGCATCAGCTTCCCGGGGAAGGGGTCGCGATAAAGGTGGGCGTACATTGGGCCGATCAGACCGAAATCGCCTATGGAAGGGCGTCCGCCGAGCAGAAAATCGTGTTTGCGGAAATGACCTTCGAGTTCGGCCAGCAAGCGCCGGTATGACTTCTCTATGCCAGGGATCGTGGCCTCGGTAATACCCAGCCGCGGCACGAATGCCCGGAACCGGGCCGCAATCTTGCGACCCAGCGCGCGCTGGACGAATTTCGGAAACCAGGGAAACGCCATTGAGCCGAATTCCTCGAAGATGAACGGCTGGTTGTCGTCAGGAAAATTCCAGCGATAGTGCATCGCAGGGATCAGCAGCCATTCGTCGCCGTAGAGCTCCAGCAGGAGCGCGGCCAGTCGCTGGGCAGGGCCAGCGGGGTAGATCCCGCGGTCTGGGAAACGCGGCTCCAGCGCATCGATGATGGCGGTGGTGTCCTGCAATACTTCGTCTTCAGGCGTATGCAGTACCGGTATGAATCGCACGCCGGTGCGCGGCTCTATAAAACGCCTGTAGGTGAGCGCCGAGGGTGATTTTTCAATGAACGGAATGCCTTTCTTGCGCAGATAGCTCCGGAGCTTGCCCGAGTAGAGCGAAAATTCCGCCCCGTACATCGTATATTTGGCGTCGGACATGCTTGAATGACCTGCCGGCTTCCAGCCCAGAGTATATGCGGTCAGCGCAGCCCCTTCTGCAGCTCGGCGAGCGTTTCTGCGCCCGGGCTGAGATCCTCGTAGGCAAAGGAGGTCAGCGGCTGTTCCGCGGTGCCCGCGATGTCGTGGAAGGTTGGCAGCTCTTCGTCGATGTAGAGCAGTCCGGTGACCACTTCGGCGCGTGCACGGTGGGCTTCAAGGAAATCCAGCGCGCGTGCACGGTTCGACGGATCGTAGCCCGGGTCGATCTTCTTCAATCGGATCTTCGAGCCGTCGTGCAGTCGGACATCGGTATTTTCGCCTTCGGCGTAGTCGATCTCGATCTCGGTAGACGGCGGCACGTAGTCGGCCTCGACAGCGGCGTGCAGGTGCTGGCGGGTCCAGGCATAAGACTTGGTCGATCCTTCGTGGTCGTTGAAGGTCACGCACGGCGAGACTACGTCGATTACCGCGCACCCCGGGTGCATCAGGCCAGCCTTGATCAACGGGACAAGCTGGCGCTTGTCGCCGGAAAACGAGCGGGCCGCGAAGCTGCCGCCGAGTGTTATGGCGACGGCGACCGGATCGATCGCCTGGTTGCGGTTTTCGGCACCCTTCTTGGCTCGGCTGCCCGGGTCGGCCGAGGCCGAGAATTGTCCCTTGGTAAGGCCGTAGACGCCGTTATTCTCGATGATGTAGAGCACGTTCAAGTTGCGCCGCACTGCGTGAGCGAACTGACCGAATCCAATGGAGAGCGAATCGCCGTCGCCGGAGATACCCACCGCGATCAGGTCGCGGCGGGCGGCCTGGGCGCCGGTGGCCACCGAGGGCATGCGCCCGTGCACCGAGTTGAAGCCATGCGAGCCCGAGAGGAAATACGCGGGCGTCTTGGAGGAGCAGCCGATACCGGACAGCTTGATGACCTGTTCAGGCTTGAGCGCGAGCTCCCAGAATGCCTTGACCAGCGCCGCGGTGATGGAATCGTGACCGCAACCGGCGCACAGCGTCGACAGGCCTCCCTCGTAATCAGCCAGCGTCAGCCCTAGCGGGTTTCTCTCCTGTCCCGCCCACGAGACCTTGGGTTTTGCAATATAGCTCATGCCACGGCTTCCTGTTTGATGTAGTCGCCGATGCGCCCGACGATCATGTCCGACGGCACCGGCAGGCCGTTGTAGTGGAGGATTGAAACCAGTTTCTGCGGATCTGCGTCCAGTTCGGTCATCAGCAGGCTGCGCATCTGTGCATCGCGATTCTGTTCAAGCACGAATACGGTGCGGTGGGCCCGGAGAAAGCCCTCGACTTCGTGGCCGAACGGGAACGCCTTGAGCCTGAGATAGTCGACGGCCACGCCGGCCGCGCCGAGTCGATCCAGCGCCTCGACGGTGGCGCCGTGCGAAGAGCCAAAAGCGATGACCCCGATATCCGTGCGGCCTGCGGCCTTGTGCTCGACGGCCGCGGGCACCAGGCCCCGGGCGGTTTCCCATTTGACCTTGAGCCGGTCGACCACCTGCTGATACTCGTCGGCATCTTCGGTATACCCGCCGTACTGGTTGTGGCCGGAGCCGCGGACGAAATAGCTGCCTTTTCGGTCCGAGCCGGGCAGGGTGCGGTACGGAATGCCGTCGCCGTCGAAATCCCTGAAGCGGTGAAATTTCTCCATGCCGGCCAGATCTTCGTCGGTCAGCACCTTGCCGCGGTCGGGGCGCCAGGCGTCGTCCCACTGAAATTCGTCGACCATCCAGTCGTTCATGCCGATGTCGAGATCGGAAAGCACGAACACCGGCGTCTGCAATCGTTCTGCAAGATCGAACGCCTTGACCGCCATTTCGAAGCATTCCTTTGGATCGGCCGGCAGCAGAACCGGGTGGCGGGTGTCGCCGTGCGAGGCGTAGGCAGCCAGCATCAGATCGCACTGTTGGGTGCGGGTAGGCATGCCGGTGGAGGGCCCAACGCGCTGGATGTCGAAGAACACCGCCGGGATCTCGGTGTAGTAGGCGAATCCGATGAACTCGCTCATCAGAGAGATGCCCGGCCCGGAAGTCGGCGTGAAGGCTCTTGCGCCGGCCCATGCGGCGCCCACCACCATGCCGGCG
>DATFJJ010000371.1:0-10431 GCA_035269245.1 Wenzhouxiangellaceae bacterium
GGTCGGCGCTTTCGAAGCCTGGAAGGATGCGCTGATCGACGACTGCGAGCTGGCAGCCAGGATCCGCGCTGTCGGCGGCCAGATCTGGCTGGGGCTCAGCCATGGGGTCGAAAGCATGCGGCGGCACCCCGATTTGGCATCCATCCTCGAGACCGTGCGCCGCACTGCCTATACCCAGCTGCGGCATTCGCCGCTATTGCTGCTTTCCGTGGCCGCCGTGATGCTGTTGGCGTTCGCCGTGCCGCCGGCCGCCACGTTTTCCGGCCTTATGAGGTTCGAGCCGGTTCTCGCCCTATCCGGCCTCGCCGGATGGCTGATGATGGCGGCCTCGTTCGTGCCGCAGGTGCGCTTCGCCGGTCTGGGCATCAGGTGGTCCATGGCGCTGCCGCTATCGGCAATGCTGTTCCTGGTCGCCACGCTGGATTCGGCCATCCGCCACCACTTCGGCGCCGGCGCAGGCTGGAAGGGCCGCAGATACGGGCAGTAGCAGATACGGGCAGTAGCTGTGCCGGAACGATGAACGGCTCTGGCAACGGTGCGAAGGAAGCGAGTGCCGACGCTACGCCCGCTTCAGCGTAAG
The DNA here is from genome assembly GCA_035269245.1 of Wenzhouxiangellaceae bacterium. Lineage (GTDB taxonomy): Bacteria > Pseudomonadota > Gammaproteobacteria > Xanthomonadales > Wenzhouxiangellaceae. Next base: position 581 of record DATFJJ010000371.1, read on the forward strand.
TTCCACCGGGGTCGGTTTCAGGCCCACGTCTTCGCGCAGGACTCGGTGATCCTTGGCGCTGAGTTCCTCGTGCTGGCCGGGTCTCAGCTTTGCCGGCAGGAAAACAGGACCGAACCGGACGCGTTTGAGCCGTGCGACCTGGGCGCCGACCGCTTCCCACAGACGCCGAACTTCGCGGTTGCGTCCTTCCATGATCGTGACCGTGTACCAGGTATGGCCGGTGGTGTGCTCGTCGGCGGTGTGCTCGCCGATGACCAGGTCGGAGAAGTTGGCCATGCCGTCTTCCAGCTCGACCCCGCGCAGCAGCCGTTGAAGGTCGGCGTCCGAGACTTCGCCGCGAATTCGGCAAAGATATTCCCGATCGATCTGACCGGCCGGGTGCATCATCCGGTTTGCCAGCTCGCCGTCGGTGGTCAGAACAAGCATCCCGGCAGTATTGATGTCGAGCCGTCCTATCGCGATCCAGCGACCGTCGCGCACCGCAGGCAGGTTGTCGAACACCGTGCGGCGGCCTTCCGGATCGCTGCGGGTGGTCAGCTCGCCTTCCGGCTTGTGGTAAATAAGCGTCTTGTGCGTCTTGCGCTCGCCGACGACTTCGTAATTCGAGCCCTGGAACTGAATGCGGTCGCCGACCGCGGCGCGCATGCCCAGCGTCGCGATCTTGCCGTTGACCTTGATGCGTCCGGCTTCGATGTGCTCCTCGATCTTGCGCCTGGCGCCCAGCCCGGCCCGGGACATCACTTTCTGCAGACGTTCCTCACCGGCGTTGGGCGCGGCAGCGCGTGCTTCAGCCCGAGCGCCGGCCTGCCGGCGGCCGGTTCTGTTCAGCCTCGCCTGGTTGCTCCGCTTCTTCGGATTGTCCCTGTTGCCTGGAGCTTTCCGGCTCGTCGGCTGGCTGCGCTTTGGCCCGGTCCCGGTCTTTTTCCGGGGCGATTTCGTCGTCGGCTTCGACTCGCTGGTCGGAGCGTTCCCCGATCGCGTCCTGCGGTTCTTCTTCGTCGGGCTGTTCCGGCTGCTGGTCGTGTTCTTGCGTCTCGTGCTGTTGTCCTTCGACTTGCTTGTCATGGTTTGCCGCCTGGGAAAATTCGGGGTCGTTGAGCTCGAGTTCCGGTTCGAGGTTGTCGAGGTCCCGGATCTCGGCCAGCGTGGGCAGATCATCGAGACCCTTGAGGCCGAAGTAGTCGAGGAAGACCTTGGTCGTCCCCAGCAGTTCGGGCTTGCCCGGAATGTCGCGATGGCCCACCACCTTGATCCATTCGCGTTCCTGCAGCGTCTTCAGGATATTGGCGCTCAGCGAGACACCGCGAATCTGCTCGATTTCGCTCCTGGTGATGGGCTGGCGATAGGCGATGATGGCAAGCGTTTCCAGCAGCGCCCGCGAGTAGCGGGGGGGCTTCTCGGCCCAGAGCCTGGAGACGACCGGCATCAGGTCCTGTCGGATCTGCAGCCGGTAGCCACCGGCCACTTCGACCAATTCCACGGCTCGGCCTGAAAGTTCGGCGTCGAGCAGCGCCAGGGCTTCTCTTATCGCGCCGTGGCCGGGCTGCCGGTCCTCGTCGAACAGGCTGTTGAGCTGGGTCAGCGTCAACGGCTGGCCGGCCGCGAGCAATGCGCCTTCAAGCCAGGTTTTGAGTTTTTCCGCTTCCATCGAATTCACGTGCCTTGGATGATTGGAGGGCTAGGGCTGTTCGGCACCGGGTGCGCGCAGGTAGATGGTGCCGAACAGCTCCTGCTGCACAACGTCCACCAGGTGTTCGCGAAGCAATTCCAGCAGCGCCAGGAAGGTCACCACCGCGCCGATCCGGCCTTCTTCCAGGTCGAACAGCTGCTCGAATTGAACGAATTCATTGTCCCTGAGCGACTGGACGATGCGGCTCATGCGTTCGCGAACGCTCAACGGTTCGCTCTGGATATGATGCTGGGCGAAAAGCTCGGCGCGGGCCATCACGTCCTTGAGCGCCATCAGCACTTCCCGCAGATCCACTTCCGGCGGCAGCTGCACCTGGCGCTGCTCGGCCACCCCTGCATTCGCCACGGCGATATCGCGCTCCAGCCGGGGAAGTTCGTCGATATCTTCGGCGGCCTGTTTGAATCGCTCGTATTCCTGTAGCCGGCGGATCAGCTCGGCGCGTGGATCGCCTTCTTCCTCTTGCTCGGGTTCCGGACGCGGCAGCAGCATGCGCGACTTGATCTCGGCCAGGATTGCGGCCATCACCAGGTATTCGGCGGCCAGTTCCAGTCGGAGCCCATGCATCATTTCGATGTAGCCGGTGTACTGGCGGGTGATCTCGGCGATGGGAATGTCGAGGATTTCCAGGTTCTGGCGGCGGATAAGATACAGCAGCAGGTCGAGTGGGCCCTCGAACGCATCCAGGAAGACTTCCAGCGCATCGGGCGGGATATAAAGGTCGTCGGGCAGCTTCAGCAGCGGTTCTCCGCGAACCGTGGCGAGCGGCATTTCGGACTGTTTCTGGATCGGTTCGGGTGTCTCGTTCATTGGCAGCGAGTGTACCCCAACGTTGCGTAAACTTTCGGAGTTGAAAGCCCGGAGCGTAGTATTTCCGCGGGCTGCACGGAGTGTTGCCACTCGCAGCGTAGCCCCGCTCTACGCGAGGGCCGGCAACGCCAGCATAGGCCGTGCGGCGTGATAGACGACGGCTGCCATACCGGGCAGCGCAGCGATTCCGGCGAAACGCGCTCCGCGCAGAGTTATTCAGAGGTTCCCTACCAGGCCGCGTGGCGAACCACGACGCTGCATGCGTCGCATGGCGCTGGATATACTGTGCACGAGACTCGATCCGGACCTCCTGAATGCTCTACGTCATAAACGGCCGCGACACCGAAGACTCGCTGCCCGCCCGCGCCGGCGCCCGCGAGCAGCACCTGGGTCGAATCCAGGCGCTGGTTGACGAGGGGCGGCTGGTCCTGGCCGGTCCGATGCCGGCGATCGACGCCGAGGAGCCCGGGCCGGCGGGCTTTTCCGGGTCGCTGATCGTGGCCGAATTCGACTCCCTCATCGACGCCCGGACGTGGGCCGATGCCGATCCTTACCTGGCCTCGGGCGCCTGGGCTTCGGTGGAGGTCCGCCCGTTTCTCCAGGTGCTGCCATGAGCGAGCAACGGGTCGAGCGAATACGGATGCTGCTCGAGGACGCGCTGGCGCCGGAGCACCTGGAAGTGATTGATGAATCGCACCTGCACGTAGGTCACGCCGGCGCGCGGGACGGGCGAGGGCACTTTCGCGTTCGCATCGAGTGCTCGCGATTTTCCGGCAAGCCGAGGCTCGCCCGGCATCGCATGGTCTACGCTGCGCTGGGCGACATGATGACGACCGACATTCACGCGCTGGCAATTGAGGAAGAATCTTGAAATGAGTTTCAACCAACTGATATTAATTATTTTTATCATTTTATTGCTTCCGGTGCTCGGCGGCTGCGGCGATAGTGGCGGCGATGGTGCCCGAAGTCTGGTGGCCGATGACGATGTGGTGCTGGTCGAGGTTGATGGTGCGCCCGTGACGCTGCCGATGCTCGAGTTCCTGATGGAAGTCCGGGGCATCGACGAGCAAGACACCGAAGGCATGCGGGAGTTGCTCGACGAACTGATCCGGCTCCGCGCGGTGGCCAACCGTGCCGCAGAAGAGCAGGTTTCAAACCAGCCTCGGGTTCGTGCCGAGCGCATGGTCAAGGACATCGAGGTCCAGTACTTGCGATACCTGGAGCATTTCCAGGCCAACAACCCGATCTCCGACGACGAGATTCGCGCGGTATACGAGGCGCAGCTCGATCGGGCCGGGGACCGGCGTTACAAGCTTGAGACCATAGAGTTTCCAGATCAGGCCCCGGCGCTGGAACAGCTCGACGCTTTGCAGGCCGGCGATATTTCGTTCCAGCAGGCTATCGAGCGAGCCAGCGACGAGGGCCGTATCGCCAGGCGTACCGACTGGATAGACGCCAGCCAGGTGCCTGCGGATTTTGCCGCGGTGTTGGCTGGAACCGACGCCGGGCACGTGGTCGAAAGCCTGCTGCCCTACCAGGACAAATGGCTGATCGTCAGCGTCGCCGATGTCGATACGCTGGCGCCGCCATCGTTCGACGAGGTTCGTGAAGGAATTCGCAGAATGCGGGTCCGCGAGCAGAGCCAGTCGATGATCGAGCAGACCTTCGAGCGGGCCGAGATAACGCCCATGCTGCCGCTGGAAGAAGCGCCGACCGAGCAACCTTGAAGGAGCGCAAGCCTGAGACGTCGTTGAATGATTCCTGCGCGGGCGCAATTGCGTCCGCGCAAGGGTTTTGACGGGGCTAGGGCAGCTGCACGAGCGGCTCGGGTTTCCAGCTTTCGGCCCGATGCTCGCCCACGACCGTGGTGTAGATGCCGCCCCGAACGTTGAATTCAGCGGTCAGGCGCATGAAACGCGGGTGGGTTGCCGCGACCAGGTCGGCCAGGATTTCATTGGTGACCGCCTCGTGGAACGCACCCTGTTCACGGAAAGACCAGGCATAGAGTTTCAGTGATTTGAGTTCGACGCAGAATTCGTCGGGAACGTAGGCAATCCGGAGTTCTCCGAAATCCGGCTGACCGGTCTTCGGGCACAAGCAGGTAAACTCGGGAATCCGGATGTGAATGGTATAATCGATGTCGCGCTGCGGGTTGGAAAAAACTTCCAGATCCCGGCTGGGTTGGGAAGGCATAAGACGGTTCCTTTCGGTGTCGATGATCGTTGGCGAGCGTTGTGGAAACAAGTAACTCGATAGAATAAATGATCGTCCGTGATTATCGTCCGCAGTTTCTGGACTTCACTTCGGACACTAATAACTCGGAGCCTCGACTTTCTCAATGCGATTGACTGCAATCAAGCTGGCCGGTTTCAAATCCTTCGTCGAACCGACCACCATCAAGCTTCCTTCCAACTTGCTGGGCGTCGTGGGTCCGAACGGCTGCGGCAAGTCCAACATCATCGATGCGGTGCGCTGGGTCATGGGCGAGAGTTCGGCGCGCCAGCTGCGCGGCGAGTCGATGAGCGACGTGATCTTTTCCGGCTCCAGCGTGCGCAAGCCCGTGACCACGGCGACCGTGGAACTGGTATTCGACAATGCCGACGGCCGCGCCGGCGGCGAGTACGCGAACTATAACGAAATCTCGGTTCGGCGCCAGGTCAGCAGGGATGGTCAGTCGGCTTATTTCCTGAACGGCAGCAGGTGTCGGCGCAAGGACATCACGGACCTGTTTCTTGGGACAGGCCTGGGACCGCGTAGCTACGCGATCATCGAGCAAGGCATGATCTCGCAGATCGTCGAGGCGCGTCCTGAAGACCTTCGGGGCTTCCTGGAAGAGGCTGCCGGCGTGTCGCTTTACAAGGAGCGCAGACGCGAAACCGAAAACCGCATCCGTCATACGCGCGAAAACCTGGAGCGCCTTGCCGACCTGCGCGAAGAAGTCAGCAAGCAGCTGGGCAAACTGCAGCGCCAGGCGAGGGCGGCCGAACGCTATCGCAAGCTCAAGACACGCTACCGCGAAGAAGAGGCTCGCCTCAACGCTTTGCGCTGGCGCCATGCACGTGCCGAGATGGATGCCCACGCCCGCGCCCTGGCTGAAACCGAAACGCGCATCGAGCAGGCCGTATCGGTTCAGCGAGAGGCCGAGAAGGCCCTCGAGTCGCTGCGCGAGCAGCAGCACAAGGCTTCGGAGAAGACCTCGTCGGTCCAGGCGGAGTTATACGAGGTCGCCGGTGAAATCGCGCGCCTGGAGCAGTCCATAGAGCATCGGCAGGACCTTCTCAGACGGCAGAAGAGCGAATTCGCCGAGGTCGAGGGCCAGATCAACGAACTGCAACAGCACCTGGTGCTCGACCGGGCTCAGGTCGAGGACGTTACCGGCCGGATGGCGGAGCTGGAGCCTGCGCTGGAGACCTCGCGAGCCGAAGAAAAGCAGGCGCAAGAGGCGTTCGAACAGGCCGAGAAATCGCTGGCTGAACACAACGAGCAGTACCAGGCCTGCCAGGGCGAAGGTTCGAAGATCCGGCAGCAGGTCGAACTGCTCAAGCTGAGGATCGAACACCTGGACGAGCGCATGAACCAGGGGTCGCAACGGCTCGCGCGCCTGCGCGACGACGACGGGGATGCACGCACCCGGCTTGACGAGGAAAGCAGCCGAACCCGCGAGGAACTCGGAACGCTGGAAGGCCGGCTCGAAAAAGCGCGCGAGGACCATGCCGCGCAACGCGAGAAGGTCGCCGGCATCCGGGCCGAAATCGACAGCGAGCGGGCGGAGCTCGATAGCGCCAGCGGTCGCCAGCGCGAGGTTCGCGGTCGGCTGGAGTCGTTGTATGTGCTGAACCAGCCGCGCAAGCCCGATCCGGCCATGGGCGAATGGCTTTCGCAAAAGCGTCTCGACAAGTGTCCCAGCCTGCTGCAATCGCTGGATGTGGAGCCGGCCTGGCAGCAGGCCACCGAAACGGTGCTCGAGAGCTGGCTTTCGGCCCGGGTTCTGGAGACCGACTTGCCGGATGACCTGCCCGAGGGCGGCGGCATTGGCCTGGTTTCCGACCGGGCCGTGCCCGCCGCACCCGGTTCACTGGGCGAAAAGGTCAGCGGCGCCGGCGCGCTGGGCGGCCTCTTGAATACGGTGCTGTGCTGCGATAGCGAGCGGAACGCCTTCGAGCGAGTGGGAGGCTTGTCGGAGCACCAGTCGGTGATTACACCCGACGGTCTCTGGCTCGGACGCGGCTGGTTGTGGCGTCGGGATCGCCAGTCCGAGGACGCCGACGGACAACTCGCCCGGCAGCAGCAGATTCGCGAGCTTGAAAACGAACAGCAGCAGCTCGAAACGTCGCTGAACGAGCGCCGCCAGTCGCTGGAGCAGCTCGATGAAGCGCTCAAGGCGCAAACCGGCCAGCTCGAGCAGCGCGAGGCCGATGTTCGCAAGCTGCAGGCCCGGGCGGCCGAGCTTTCGGGTCTCAAGGCCGGCCAGGACAATCGGCGCGAGGCGTTGGACCGGCAGCACAAGGCGATGGAAGAAGAGCAGAAAACGCTCGCCCGACGCCAGCAGCAGGACCAGGAAGCGACCGGCCAGGCACGCCGGGAAATGCAGGACGCGCTGGGCGAACTCGAGCGCGTCGATGCCGAGGAGCGAAAGCTGCTCGAGGCCCGCAACCGGCAGCAGCAGGTTCGAGAACAGAGCCGGCAGGCCTATCGCAAGGCGCGTGAGCAGCGCGAGGAGCATGCGCTCAAGATGGAATCGTGCCGCGCAAGCCTCGATTCGCTCAAGCAGGCGATCAAGCGCATGGATACCCAGATCGGCCAGTTGCAGGGCCGCTACGTCGAACTTTCCGAAGCGCTGGCCCAGGGTGATCGCCCGGTGCGCGAGCAGCAGACCGAACGCGACAGACTTTTGACCCGCAGGCTGGAAGTCGAAGAGCGCCTGAAGGCCTCCAGATCCGAGCTGGAGACCCTGGAGCAGCAGTGGAAAGAACACGATCGCAAGCGCCAGCAGGCGGCCGCCGAAGCGGAGAAGATCCGTCAGAAGCAGTCCGAGAACCGGGTGCACATGCGCGAGCTCGAAATCGAGACCGAGCGCTTCGCCGCGCGGGTCTCCGAGCTCGAAGGCGATCTGGAAGCGCTGGCGGCGGAATTGCCCGACGATGCAGAAGCGCAGGCCTGGGTGGACGAGCTTGGCCAGCTGGAAGAAAAGATCCGTCGCCTGGAACCGGTAAATCTGGCGGCCATTCAGGAATGCGAGCAGGAAGCCGAGCGCAAGGAATACCTGGATCGTCAGCACGCCGACCTGGTCGAGGCCCTGGAAACGCTGGAGCAGGCGATTGCTAGAATCGATCGGACCACGCGCACGCGCTACAAGGACACCTTCGAGAAGGTGAACAAGAACATGGAAACGCTGTTCCCGCGCCTGTTCGGCGGGGGGCACGCGCACCTGGAAATGATCGGCGATGACTGGCTGACCGCCGGCGCGGCGATCCTGGCCCGGCCGCCGGGCAAGCGCATCAGCCGCATCCACCTTTTATCCGGCGGCGAAAAGGCGCTCACGGCCGTGGCGTTCGTGTTTTCGATCTTCAACCTGAATCCAGCGCCGTTCTGCCTGCTTGACGAGGTGGACGCGCCGCTGGATGATGCGAACGTAGGTCGTTTCTCGGAGCTGGTGCGCGAAATGTCGGAGAAGGTCCAGTTTCTGTTCGTCACCCATAACAAGGTGACCATGGAGGTCGCACACCAGATGCTGGGCGTTACCATGCGCGAACCGGGCATTTCGCGACTGGTCTCTGTAGACCTCGAAAAGGCGGTGGCAATGGCCGCGTCATGATGCACAACGCAGTGGTGAGTTTGAGATGGAAAACCTGCGCCTGATATTGATCCTCATCGGCTTGGGCGTGCTGGCCGCGATCTGGCTGCTGCACAGGCCGGAAGGCTCGTCGCGCAAGCCGGGCGCATCCCGGCGCGAAGACGCCAGGCGCGAGCCGTTTATCGGAGGAGTCGGGTCTTCCGGGCGCGACGATGTGGAGCCGTCGGATGCCGATTCGGCCGAGGACGGCGCATCCAGCCAGCCGCGCCAGACGACGCTTCCAGATCTCGGCTCTGTCGCGGATGAGCCCGAGCAAGAAATGCCCGGCCGAACGGCGCAGGGGTCTCCCACGCCGGCCGCCGAGCCAACCAGGGCGGCGCGCGGCGATGTGCCGCCGGAGCGGGAGTGGCGAGAATCGGAGCCGGTGCGCGAAGCGGCCGGCAGCGAGGCTGTGGCCGCCGGGCGCGACAATGCCGTCGCGCCCAAGATCGTGACCCTGTACGTGCGCGCCCGTGACGATCGCAGCATCAGCGGACTCAGCCTGCTGGATGCCGCGATCAAGGCCGGGTTGCGTTTCGGCGAAATGAAGATATTCCATCGCCGTCACCGAGGCGCTACCCGGCCGGTGTTCAGCATGGCCAACATCACCCGGCCCGGCAGTTTCGACCCGGCCGGCTGGAACCTCTTCCAGACGCCCGGCGTGACGCTGTTCATGACGCTGCCCGGCCCGGTCAGCGCGCTGGACGCCTGGGACGCGATGCTGGCTACGGGAAAGCGGCTTGCCGAGTTGCTGGATGCCGACCTGATGGATGATGCGCAATGCCTGCTGACCCGCCAGCGGATCGCGCAGATTCGCGAGGATATGCGCGAATTCGATCGCAAGAACGGGCTGAAGAGCTGACTACGGGAGCCTCCAGTTGAGCCGACCGAAAGCCGAGTCTGCCGAGCAGCGCATGCGCCGGCTGCGCAAGGAAATCGCCGAACACAACCATCGCTACTACGTGCTGAACGACCCCAGCGTGCCGGATGCCGAATACGACCGGCTGATGCGCGAACTGGAGTCGCTGGAGCAGGCGCACCCGGAACTGGTCGATCCCGACTCGCCGACCCAACGCGTCGGCGCGCGCGCCGCCGAGGGTTTCGAGACCGTCGAGCACGAAGTGCCGATGCTATCGCTGGCAAACGCCTTCGACGACGACGAAGTGCGCGAATTCGATCGCCGGATCCGCGAGACCCTGGATATCGAACAGGCCGTCTATACCGCCGAACCCAAGCTGGACGGCCTGGCGATCAGCCTGCGCTATGAATCCGGCAGGCTGGTGCGTGCGGCAACACGCGGCGACGGCCGCGCCGGCGAAGACGTCACGGCAAACGTGCGGACCATTCGAGCGATTCCGCTGCGGCTCCGGATAGAGGGCGCTCCCGATCCGCTGGAGGTGCGCGGCGAGATCTACATGACGCGCAGTGGCTTTGTCGAACTCAACCGGGGACTGGAAGAGGAGGGCGGCAAGACCTTCGTCAACCCGCGCAACGCCGCTGCCGGGAGCCTCCGGCAGCTCG
>DATFJJ010000372.1:0-5266 GCA_035269245.1 Wenzhouxiangellaceae bacterium
CCGGTCTTCCGCTGTGTACCGCACTTTTCCAGGCGCGCTCGCGCCGAAAATCTGATCTCCAAGCGCTCGTGGCTGTTCCGGTTCAGTTCACGCTTGGTGCCGACAGCGTCGAGGCCTGCATGCGGTTTCTGGACGCGGCCGCTGATTCAGGCCATACCCACGCCAAGCTCAAGGTCGGTGTGGCCGGTTGCGACGCCGACCTGGCGCGGCTGCGGCTGATCATGGCACGGTGCCCGCGGCTGACGCTGCGTCTAGACGCCAACGGCGCCTGGACCCCCGAGCAAGCGCTGGACATGTTGTCTTCGCTGCCGCGCGAACGCGTCGAACTCATAGAACAGCCGGTGGCCGACCAGGACCTGCCCGGCCTGCTCGAGCGTTACGAAGGCACCGGCCCGCGCATCGCGGCCGACGAAAGCTGCGCCGGCCTGGATCAGGCACGGGCGCTGATCCGCTCCGGCCGGCTGGGCGCGATCGTGGTCAAGCCGTCGGTGCTCGGCGGTCTGCTTCCTGCCAGCGCGCTGTTCGAACTTGCGATTCGACACGGCGTCCAGGTCATCATAAGCAACCTGATGGAATCGGCCGTCGGGCGCCGGGCCATCGCGCACCTGGCCGCCGCCTGGCCGGAGCTTCCTGGGCCGCACGGGCTAGCCACGGGGCAGTGGCTGGCCGAGGACATGGCGCCCGCCGCCGACAAGTTGGAGCACGGAAAGCTGATTCTGGACCGGCGGCCCGGCATCGGCTTCCAGCCTGCCGTGCCGGGATCGGCATGACGACATGGCTGGCAGGCGCCGCACAGCGTCAACCCGAGGCGCCGGCACTGATTCAGGGTTCGAAGCGCCTGGACTACGCCGAGCTGGCCGACCTGGCTTCGCGACGCGCCGCGATGCTCCATGATCGTGGTCTGCGAACCGGCGACCGGGTCGTGCTCGAAGCACCGGTGACGCTGGAGTCGGCCGTCTGGGTTCACGCGCTGCTGTGGCTCGGCGCGACAGTCGTTCCGGTCGCACCGTCACTGCAACAGGACGACCGCGCGGCGCTCTTGAGGCGTCTGACGCCGCGGGCACTGATCACCTCGAATTCAAATCCGGCGACAGCGCAGAGCGGATCCGAAGGCTTGATCGTCATCGACGCCGAAAAAGCAATCGGACCGGGCACGGCGCCGCTTGCCCCGGCCGCCCACGATCCGGCGCGACTGGCGACCATCCTTCTGACTTCCGGCAGCAGCTGGACCCCCAAAGCCGTACCGCTGACGCTCGGCAATCACGCTGCGAGCGCCGGCGCAATTGCCGAACGCCTCGGCACCGCGACGAGCGATCGCTGGCTGCTCTGCCTGCCGCTGGAACACATCGGCGGACTGGCCATTCTGTTCAGGAGCGTATTGGCTGGCGCCGCGACCGTTTTGATGCGCCGCTTCGATGCGGCAGGCTTCAACGAGCAGTTGAACGACCAGCGCATCACGCTCACCTCTCTGGTCCCGAACATGCTGGATGCCGTGATGCAGAGCGGCGATGTTCCAGCGCCCTCCGGTCTGCGCGGAGTTTTCATCGGTGGCGCACCCGCCGCTCCGGAACTGCTCGAAAGCGCGCGCAGTGCCGGCTGGCCGGTTCTGCCGACCTGGGGCATGACGGAAGCCGGCTCGCAGCTTGCCACGCCCTCCCCGGCGACGGCCGCCGCAATGCGATTCTCGGCCCATTCCCCGGTCGCCCTGCCGCCCCTTTCCGGGGTCGAGGTCAGGACCGCTTCTTCCGGCGCACTGCAGGTGCGCGGACCGATGCTTTTCTCGGGCTACCTGGACGACACGGCAGCCGGGCCGGATGCGGAAGGCTGGTTCACCACCGGAGATCGGGGCATCGTCGAAGCGGACGGCTCGATCCGGATTGCGGGACGTATCGACAACGTCATCATTTCGGGCGGCATCAACGTCAGCCTGGAAAGCGTCGCCCGACGTCTGCGGGACTGCCCCCTGATCGAAGACGCCGCGACGGTCGGCGTCGAAGACCCGCGCTGGGGCCAGCGGGTCGCCGCCGCCGTGGTGGTCGCCGACCCGGAAAGCGCGAATGCAAGAGCCGGGGCTCTCGAGGACTGGTCGCGCCGGCACCTGCCTCCGGCCGAGCGCCCCGCACGCTGGCGGTTCGTCGACCGGATTCCCACGAGCAGTACCGGCAAGCCGTTGAGCTCCGCGCTCAGGGCGCTTTTCGAATAAAGTAGCCGTGCATCATGAAAGATTGACGAAACCAATCTCCGGGCATGACCGTCAAGAGCCGGCCGCAATATATATTGACGACCTCGTTTGGTAAGCCGCCGGAAGAACTCCAGAAAGGATCGATATGTCGAAGCAAGTTCATTCAATGTTCTCGCGCATCGCCGAGCGCTACGACCGGGCCAACCGCTGGATGTCGTTCGGCACCGACCAGGGGGTACGCCGGCGCGCGGTGGCCATGTCCGGCATCCAGCCCGGCGATGCGCTGCTTGACTGTGCCGCCGGCACCGGCGATCTCACGCTACTTTTCCACGACGCGATGAACGGCCGGGGGCGGGTGGTCGGAAGCGACTTCAACGCCGACATGCTTTCGCTCGCCGAACAGAAGTCGCGGGACCGCGACGCCGCTATCGAGTGGCGCGTCGAAGACAGCCAGGACCTGGATTTCGAGGACGAAAGTTTCGACGTTGTCTCGATCGCCTACGGCATTCGCAACGTCGACGATCCGCACCGGGCGCTTCGAAGCATGTACCGCGTTCTAAAACCCGGCGGACGCCTGGTGGTGCTCGAGTTCGGCCAGCCGCCGATGCTGCTCAAGCCTTTTTACTTCATCTATAACCGGGTGATCATTCCCTTGATCGGCGGCCTGGCCGGTGGCGATCGCGATGCCTACCGCTACCTGCAGCGCACCTCGGACAGCTTCCCATACGGTCGAGAATTCGTTGAAATGATGCACGCCAACGGCGATTTCGAGAACATCAAGGCCAAGCCGGTGGCGCTGGGCGTCAACTACATCTACGTCGGCACCAGGAAATAGCCGAGCCATACCGCTGCATCCTGAGGGAAGAAACGGCTTCGAGGGGAGCGCCTGCCCGATCGCCGTTGCCACTAGTGTGCCCTGCCACTCATTCTGTAACTTTCAGAGCGTGACTGAGTCGACAGTGCAAGGCACGGTCCGCGGTGAATGGCCCGCCCTTTACAAAGATCGTAACGCCGCAATGTCGACTCAGACGCGCTCTGAAGGTTACAGAATGAGTGGCGAGGTACACTAAAGAAACCGAACCGGAGCCGTTCATGCATACACAACTGATCGACGCGCTTCGAAGCCCGGCCCCCTACCCTCGCCCGGTCGATGAAGTCGAACTGATCGAAACCCATATTTCCTGGGTGTTCCTGGCCGGCGGGTTCGTCTACAAGCTCAAGAAACCTCTGGACCTCGGGTTTCTGGATTTCTCGACGCTGGAGAAGCGGCGCTTCTACTGCGAAGAGGAAATACGTCTGAACAGGCGCACGGCACCTGAAATCTACCTGGACGTGATCGGCATCGGCGGCACCCCGGAATCGCCCCGGCTGGCCGGCGACGACGACCCGATCGAGTATGCTGTGCGCATGCGTCGGTTCGACGTCGACGCCGGATTCGATCACCTTCTCGCCGACGACCGGCTGGAACAGGAGCATGTAGTCGACCTGGGCCGGCAGCTCGCGCAACTGCACCATGTCGCGGAGCCTGCATCGCCAGACGGTCGCTTCGGCGATTTCGAGTCGGTAGCCGATCCGATGCGGGACAATTTCAAGGTGCTCAACGACATGCTGGAAGGCGAATCGGTCAGCGATGCGCTGGCCTCGCTTGAAAAGTGGACCGAGAACCAGCTTGAACAATTCGCGCCGCTGCTCGAAACGCGTCGCCGGGATGGGTGGATACGCGAATGCCACGGCGATGCGCACCTGGGCAACGTGGCGTTGATCGACGGTCGCGCCACCTTGTTCGACTGCATCGAGTTCAGCGAAGACTTGCGCTGGATCGACGTGGTTTCCGACCTGGCGTTTACCGTGATGGATCTGCGCGACCGCGGCGCACCCGGTTTTGCCTGGCTGCTGCTGGACGAATACCTCGCGCACAGCGGCGATTATCAGGGCATTCGGCTGCTGCCGCTCTACATGGTCTACCGCGCGCTGGTCCGGGCCAAGGTCAACGCATTCCGGCTGGAGGACGAGGACGCGGACAGGGCCGGGATTCTCAAGGAGATCGAAAGTTACCTGGCGCTGGCCGAGAAAATCTCCGGCGAAAAAAGAGCAGCCATCGTGATCACCATGGGCGTGTCCGGAAGCGGAAAGTCGTGGCTGGCTCGGCGCCTCGTGGAGCATGCCGGCCTGGTGCGCATGCGCTCCGACGTCGAGCGCAAGCGACTGCACGGACTCGACCCCCAAGACAGCAGCGCATCGGACCTGGATGCCGACCTGTATTCCAGCGAGGCCACCGAGCGTACCTACCGTCATCTGATCAAGCTGGTCGAGCCCCTGCTCCAGGCAGGTATCCCGGCGCTGGTCGACGCGGCCTGCCTCAAGCGATGGCAACGAACGCTTTTCCGTGACCTGGCACGCGAACGCGACGTCCCGTTCGCCATCGTGCACTGCAAGGCCGACCAGAGCATTCTCGAACAACGCATCGAGCGCCGCGACGAAGCGGGCGACGATCCGTCCGAGGCCGGCCTGGAAGTCTTGGCCCATCAGAAGCAGAACATGGAGCCGTTGGACGAATCCGAACAGGCCGAAGCACTGCATCTCGACACCGCCGAACCCGATTCGACCCGCCGCGCAGCCGACTGGATTGCAGAGCGGCTTCGGCCTGACCCCCCGCACTGACCGGCCTATTTCCAAGTGTGGCCGAAATCCGGAAACAGTTCTCGCGAAGACGTGGAGAAAAACGACTTCAAGGGAACATCCGAACAACTCTGCACGGAGCGCGTTTCAGTCGGGAAAGCCGCATCTCGTGTGGCGCGAGCCGAGTGACAGTAGTCGTAGCTAAAGCCGGGGGTCCCGCTGCTCGAGATGCGGCTTTTCGGGCGAAATCCCGATGGGACGGGTCTTCGCGGGGGCCTCCCGCAAAGTCGCCTTCGCGCCCGTGCGGCGTTGTTCGGAGGCCCCCCTCTCGCGGGGGCCCGCCATCAATCAGGCTCGCGATTGATCTGGCTCAAGATCAGCTGCGGATCCGTTCGGTTAGACTCGACTCCTGATAAACGTTTTCAAGGAGCTTCCGCCGATGTGTCTTGCCGTACCCGCCCGGGT
>DATFJJ010000373.1:0-6589 GCA_035269245.1 Wenzhouxiangellaceae bacterium
GCGCAGCAAGCTCGTTGACAGCGCCTTCCAGGCCCGGCAGCAGTGTGGCGGGCATTTCCCGGCGACCGGAATCATCGGATCGATTGAGCACGATCACCAGCACCGCTGCCGCCAGCGTGACCGCGACCAGCATCAGGAAACGATTTCTATTCATGATTTGCTGCCTCCATGCTGCTGCCGGCGACGCCGCCAGGCCACGAACAACGCCACCATCGTCACCAGTAGCGGCACCAGCATGATGTTGATGATCTTGATCCGGGTGCCCAGGGCCTCGATTTCCTCGTCAAGTTCTCGACGCACCTGGCGCAGTTGCCGACGAATCTCCAGGCGCTGTTCCATGAACCGGTCGATCTCGGCTTCCTGGTCGGGCGTCAGGATGCTCAGGTCGGAATCGCCACGGCCCTGCTGCAGCTGGGTGAGGCGGTTTTCGGTTTCGCGAAGCTCGGCTTCCAGCCGCTGCTCGGTTTCGCGCAGGCGGGCCTCCGCCTGGCGTCGCAGATCCTCGACCAGCTCGAACGTGCGCGTGGAGGTCGAGCGGCTGCGAATGCTGATCAAGTCGGCGTTGCCCAGCAGGTTTTCCAATGCATTTACGGCCAGCGCGCCGTTGTCGGCGAACGGATTGAGAATGACGCTGCCCAGGAAGCTCTGGCGCTGCACCCACATGTTGTCCGAAAGCAGGTCGGTATCGGCGACGACAATCGCGTTGATGGTACCGCGCGATCGCCCGGTCTCGTCCAGACGTTCAGCAAACGCCGTCTCGGCCTCCCCGGTCAGGCGGGCGGCCAGCGTGTAGCGCCGGTCGTCCAGGCCGATCTCGTCGATCAGCGCCGACGGGTCGGCGGCCATGCGCAGACGTTCGGTAGCCAGCAGCCCGGAACGTTCACTGGACTGCATCAACAGCTCGATGGCCGGCCCGCTGTCTTGATCGATGTCTTCCAGGGCGCCGGCGCTGGCGACGTTGACCGTGTTCAGGTTGGCCGTGACAATGTCGCGGTCGCTGAGGTCCGCTCCGGTCAGCCCCAGGATCGCCGGATGCCGCACCGGCGGCTGGCCCTGCTGGACCGTGACCTGCAACGCCCGGCCCAGGTCGGCTACGAACTGTTCGGTATCCATCTCGATGCCCCAAGCCTCGAACAGCGGCGCCAGGGTCGAGGCGCGCTCGGCCATGAATCTGGATGCCGGATCGTTCGGATTCTCTCCCGGGTCGGCTTCGGCGTAGGGATCCACGAAGGCCAGCAGGCGCCCGCCGCCGAGTACGAACTGGTCGATGGCGAACATCAGGTCTTCCGACAGATTCTTCGGGTGCACCACCACCAGCGCATCGAGATCCGGCGGCAGCCCCGTTGCGCCGGATTCGCCCGTGGTCGGAATCGTGGTGAGGTCGAACAACTCGCTCCATTGATCAAAGACCGCCCAGCTCGGCGTGCGCTGTCCGGTCTGCATGTCGAAACCGCCGGATAGCTGCAGCCCGGTTATCAGGCCGACCCGCGGCAGATCGGGGGTAGCCAACGTCGCGACCATTCGCGCCAGGTCGTATTCCAGCAGGGATTCGCGGTTCGGCGACAAGAACGGCAGGACCTCCAGACCGTCCACGGCGTTCGTGCCGACCACGCCAAGGTAGAGCACGTCGCCGGCCTGGTTCAGCGGCACAGCCTCCAGTCCGTAACGGGCGGCGTCGTCTTCAGCCTCGGAGAAGGGCTCCGGGTCGATGCGCTCGAGTTCGATCATGCCGTCGGATTGCGCGGCCAGCTCCTGCATCAGTTCCCAGACGCGCTCGGCGTAGCTGCGGATCTGCGGCAGGTCCTCGCTGGCCGAGTCGCTGAAGTAAAGGCGCAGGCGGACCTTCTGGTCCAGCGATTCGGCGATGTTGACCGTGCCCTCCGACAAGGTGTAGAGATTGTTCTCGGTCAGATCCAGTCGCCAACCCTTGAACACGATGCTGCTGAGCATGGTCAGCACGATGAACAAGACGGCCAGCACGACCAGGGCCCCTGATGAATAGAGGTTTTTCATGACTATTGCGCCTTCTTGATTTCAACCAGGATTCTATTGGCCGTGAGCCAGAATCCGATGACCAGGGCGAAGTACACCAGGTCGCGAAGATCGACGACGCCTCGGGAAATGGAGTTGAAGTGACCCAGAAAGCTCAGGTTGGCCACCGCGTCGACCACCGCCTGCGGCAGCCAGCCCCGAAACACGTCCAGCACCATGGGCAGACCCGAAAGCAGAAAACCGAAACACACCACGACCGAGATGATGAAGGCCACGACCTGGTTGCGGGTCAGTGCAGAGATGCAGGCGCTGATCGCCAGGAAGCCGCCGGCCATCAGCCAGCTGCCCAGGTAGCCGGCCACGATCACGCCGTTGTCCGGGTTGCCGAGCACGTTGACCGTAAGCCATATCGGAAAAGTCAGTGCCAGCGCCAGGCCGACGAATATCCAGGCGGCCAGGAATTTTGCCAGCACGGCCTCGGTGGCGGTCACCGGCAGCGTCAGCAACAGCTCGACCGTACCGGACTTGCGCTCCTCGGCCCACAGCCGCATGCCGATGGCCGGCACCAGGAACAGGTAAAGCCACGGATGGAACTGGAAGAACGACTGCAGATCGGCAATCTCGCGCTCATAGAAATTGCCCAGGTAGAAGGTGAACGCGCCGGCCATGATCAGGAAGATGACGATGAACACGTAGGCCACCGGCGTGGCGAAATAACTCTCCAGTTCGCGTTTGAAAATGACCGAGAGATTCCCGAACCGACCGCTCATGCCGTTTCCTCCGTTGTTTCATCACGGGTGATTTTTCGAAATACGTCTTCGAGCCGACCCGCCTCCAGTTGCATCCTGGAAACCCGCCAGCCGCGGTCGCGCGCCAGCCTGGACACGGCCTGGAACAGGTCACCCTGGCCCGACGGGAACGCGGTGACCAGCCCACGCCTGATCTCGACTTTCCCGGCCTCACCCAGTTCGCTCAGGGCAGAGGCCGCGCCCTGGAGATCGTCGCAGGCCAGGCTGACCGCACGGGCATACCGCGAACGGGCCAGCAGGGAGGTCGGACTGTCGTCGGCCAGCAGCTTGCCGCGGGCGATGATCATGGCGCGCGAGCACAACGCGTCCACTTCTTCAAGGATATGCGTGGAAATGATGATGATCTTGTCCGGCGCCATTTCGCGGATCAGCCGTCGGACCTGCTGCTTCTGGTTCGGGTCCAGGCCATCGGTAGGCTCGTCGAGTACCAGCACTGGCGGGTCGGAAATGATCGCCTGGGCGAGCCCCACACGGCGTTTGAAGCCCTTGGAAAGCGTCTCGATCGTCTGCATCCGCACCTCGCCGAGCTGCAGGCGCTCGATGACCTGCTCGACTCGTCGCTTGGCTTCCTCGCCGCGATAGCCGCGCGCACCGACGACGAACTCGAGAAAGCGCAGCACGCTGAGCTCGCCGTAAAGCGGGGCGCCTTCAGGCAGGTACCCGATCAGGCGGCGGGCGGCCAGCGAATCGGTGACGATGTCGTGACCATGGATCGAAGCGCTGCCGGAGGTCGGCGGCAGAAAACCGGTCAGCATCTTCATGGTGGTCGATTTGCCGGCGCCATTAGGCCCCAGGAACCCCAGTACGGTGCCGGGCTCCACGGTAAAACTCAATCGGTCCACCGCGGTGAAATCACCGTAGCACCGGGTCAACTTTTTGGCTTCGATCATCTAACGTTCTCCACGCCTGCTGGAAAGTGTTCGGCGGATCGGGGCAGTCCCGCCGAATTTCAGGAGGGCTTTTGCCACATCCGCGATTAGGATCACTTATGCTGGTCGGAATGCTATCAGAGGATCAAGCCGCGCATATGCAACCCGTCATTCTGGACCACCTGCCTTCGAGGCTGCTGCAACACCCCGCTACGGCACTGGCCAGACATCTGGACGGCCCTACGCTGATCCACTTACCCGGCCGCAAGCCCAACCCGCTGTTCGTTTCCGTGCTCCAGCATGGAAACGAGGTTTCGGGCTGGGACGCGGTAAGACGACTGCTGTCGGGTCGCTATCAGCGCGATCCTCTGCCGCGCAGCATGACGCTTTTCATCGGCAACATCGATGCCGCGGCGGCCTCCAGGCGTTACCTGCCAAACCAGCCCGACATGAATCGCTGCTGGCCCGGCTCTCGCCATCCTGAAACCCCTTGGCACGCCATGCTCGCCAGCGTGACCGACCATGCACGGGCACTGAAGCCGTTCGCCAGCATCGACATACACAACAACACCGGCGAAAATCCGCACTACGCTGCGGTCAACCGCATTGACCCGCGGGCGCTGAACCTGGCGAGCCGTTTCTCGCGAACGGTAGTCTATTTTACCGAGCCTACCGGCGTGCAATCGGCGGCGTTCGCCGAATTCTGCCCATCGGTCACTCTGGAGTGCGGCCCGCCGGGCAAGCGCAGCGGCACCGATCACGCGATGGCGTATCTCGAAAACGCCCTGAACCTGGACGAGCTTCCGGATCAGCTGCCGCACCCCGAAGACATCGACCTGTTCCAGGTCACCACCGTGGTCCGGGTCCCCGACAATTTGAATTTTCTATTCGGAGACTCCGGGCCGGACGTGGACCTTCAGTTCGAGCCGCGCCTCGATCGACTGAACTTCACCGAGTTGCCGCCAGGCACGCGCCTGGCGCGTGCGCCGCGAAACGGCGCCATGCTGCGCGCGTTCGATACCGATGGCGAGGACCGTACCGACGCATGGTTCCGTGTAACTGACGGAGAACTGGTCATGCAGCGTTCGGCGATGCCGGCAATGCTCACCACCGATGTCGAGGCGGTGCGCCAGGATTGTCTCTGCTACCTGATGGAACGGTTGCGCCTGCATCACCCCGGCGAACGCGAGCGCGCCCAGCCAAAACTCCCGGAAAGCGCGCCCTGATCCCGCCTTGTTCGCTATCCGTCCGTAGCAACGATGGCGAACAAGGCGAGCTGACGCGATACAATCTTTTCCAGGATTCGCTATCGGTGCCGCCCAATGAACATCTATTCCGCCGTTGTCGCCGTTTTCGCCATCTGGGCGGTCGTACGCATTACCCAACATTGGCTCGGCGCGCGCCGCGACGCGCGTGCCGGCACGGAATCCGGGCAGCACAAGCAGGAACTGGAGCAGCTGGAATCCCGGGTTCGCACGCTCGAACGTCTGGTCACCGACGATCGTGAATCGCTGGCGCGCAGAATTGACGACCTCTAGGCAACCCCTGATGAATGCCCGCGGGCGCTCCTTGGCTGGTCAATCAGAGATTCCCTGGTGGGCCGCGCGGTGAACCCGTACTTATCAGATTGAAGGACCACCAGTGAACGACACCAACCACGAAAAGCCGTCGACGGCACAACGGATGGTGAAGCTGTTCCTGAAGGGGCTGGCCACAATCATCCCGATCGCGCTTACGCTGCTGATCGTGCTTTGGCTTGCCGGTCTCGCAGAGGACGGCGTAGGCTTTCTGATAAAGCTGGTGTTGCCCGAAAACTGGTACGTTCGGGGAATGGGGTTGATCGGCGGAATCGCCCTGGTCATCGCGATCGGCCTGCTCAGCCAGGTCTGGCTGTTCCGCAAGCTGATCGACCTGGGAGAAGGAATTCTCGACAGAATGCCGCTGGTCAAGTCGGTATTCCGCGCGACCAAGGATTTCGTCGACTATTTCTCCAGCGAAGACGGCAACCGGTTCGGCCAGGCCGTGATGGTGCGTCACCCGGAACTCAAGATCGGCGTAATGGGATTCGTCACCCGCGAGGATTTTTCCGATCTTCCATTCGGCGAGGAAGGCGAGGTTGCGGTGTACCTGCCGTTGAGCTACCAGGTGGCCGGCTATACGATCTTCGTGCCGCGCGAATGGCTGGAGCCGATCGACCTGCCATTCGAGGAATCGGTGCGCCTGATGCTGACCGCAACCATGTCGCGACGGACCACGCGCCCGAAATGAACGCCGCCGGGGTCATGCCAATAATTCGGGCAAACCGGGCCTGCTCGAACGCCGGACACGGCAGATGCGAATATATGGACGACATTTCAACGGAGCCAGAACGTAATGAGCCAACCTGATTCGGACTCGCTGAAAACGGAACTGCGCCAGATCGAGGATCCCAACACCGGCGCCCCGCTGGGCGACGCGGTTCGCGGCGTTGCTGTTTCGGGCGGAAACGTGGCGGTCGACATTCGCCTGGGCTATCCGGCGCGCGGCTGGTACCGGGAACTGGAACGCATCGTCAAGGCCCGCCTGCGCGATTTCGACGCGGTTGACAACGTGACGGTGGAAATCGACCAGTCGATCACCTCTCATGCGGTCCAGAGCGGCCTCAAGCCGATCCAGGGCGTCAAGAACATCATCGCCGTGGCCTCCGGCAAGGGTGGCGTAGGCAAATCCACCGTGGCGGCCAACCTTGCACTGGCGCTGCACGCCGAAGGCGCTGCCGTGGGCGTGCTGGACGCCGACATCTACGGGCCCAGCATGCCGCGTATGCTGGGTGTGACCGGTCAGCCCGAATCCGAGGACGGCAAGACCCTGCAGCCGATGAAAAGTCATAACATCCAGTCCATGTCCATTGGCTATCTGATCGACGAGGAAACCCCGATG
>DATFJJ010000374.1:0-3975 GCA_035269245.1 Wenzhouxiangellaceae bacterium
ACCGGCGCACCACCGGTTGCGCAGGCCGGCCTCGACCAGGTTGTCGGGCTTTTGCGCGTCCATGCTGAACGACGTCACCGAAGCGCCCAGATCCTCGACCTCCAGCGTCTCGATCTTGTCGCGGTTCTTGTCGACGACCACGACCGGGTGGCCGCGCGCACTCAAGGCGCGCACCAGAATCTGTCCGGTGTCACCGTAGCCGCAGATCAGAAAAAAGGGCCGGCTCATCGCCCGCACGCCGCGCGACTGCCGGGCGCGCCGAAGCGCGCTGCGATAAATGGGGTCCTGCATCAGCGAAATGATCGAGCCGATCGAGAACAGCCAGGCAATAACGGTCAGGTAAATGCTGACCATCGTCCACATGCGCTGGGCCGGCGTGAACTCGTAGGGCACTTCGCCGAAACCGATGGTACTGCCGGTGTAGCTGACGACGTAGAAGGCCTCGAACAGCGTCATGCGCCAGGGATTCCCCTCATCGTCGATACCCGGGACCAGCGTGAATCCGACGGTCGCGATTGCATAGGCCGAAATCAACACGATCAACGGCGCGCGCATGCGCCGGAAAAACAGAAACAGCAGGGCTTCGGTCCTCACAGGATGCGACCGCCGAAGATCAGCGGCTCAGGCCCGCGGTCTCCAGCGTGAGGAGCACCACCGACAGCATGTTCGCGAGAAGCGCCCCCCCGGAAAGCGACACAATACTGGCCATCACCATCGGGGTAAGTCCATGGTCCGTCATGTGTACCGCCGCGGCCCAGACGATGGCGGCTGCAATCAGCTGCAGATCCACCACAAGGCTGGAGGCCAGCAACACTGCCCCCATCTGGGAGCGCTCGCCGAACTTCATCACGGTTGCGACCAGCCCGACGACAAGGGCAGCAAAAAGCTCATAGACATTGTGATGCGCCGGGTTGTCGATGTCGCCGAGAAAAAAACCGAAATTCAGCGTCAGTGCGAGCAGCACGAAAAAACCGAATACCACCTTGCCCATGTTCATGAGGGGACCCCTTCAGGAAGTTCAAGGCATTATGCCTCAACCGGTTCCGGATCGAAATCGAGCAACGAATCGCGCCGGTGCGCAACGCCGGTCAAGCCGGTTCAGCCGCTGCGGCAATCAGTTACCATCGACCCGTGAGATCGAAAGGAAAAGTCATGCGCGAACCGACCGGAGGAGACGGCTCATGAGCGGCAAAAAACACAATTTCGTGGTCATCGGCCTGGGTATGTTCGGCCGCACCATAGCCACGCAACTGGTGAGTTTCGGCAACCATGTCCTGGGCATCGACAGCAACGAAGCACGTGTCAACGACGTGATCGACGAACTCTCCGAAGCCGTCATCGCCGATGTCCGCGACGAGGAGTCGCTGCGTGAAGCCGGTGTGGACCAGTACGACGTTGCCGTGATCGCGATCGGCGACGATCTCGAATCCAACGTGCTTTGCACCATGAACGTCAAACTGCTCGGTGTGGAGACCATCTGGGCGAAAGCGATGAACCCGACTCACCACCGAATCCTGGATCGTCTGGGCGCCGCCCGCGTCATCCATCCGGAAGAGGAGATCGGCCAGCACGTCGCGCAGATGCTGCACAATCCGCTGGTGCGCGATTACCTCAGCCTGGGCGATGGCAACTACCTGGTCGACCTTTCGATACCGGACGATTTCGAGGGCAAACGTCTGAAGAAACTGAAGCTCGCCGATCACGAGGACATCCAGGTAGTCGGCATCATGCGCGGTACCGAATACCTGGCTGGACAAGACGACGATACCGTCCTGGAAACCGACGACAAACTCCTGCTGCTCGGCCAGCGGGATCCGTTGCGGGATTTCAGCGACAGCCTGTAATAAATCCATGAGCCCCGGGCTGCTATCCGTATTCCGCCGCCGCGCCATCAACCTGCCGCCATCCGGCGTACTGATGCTGACCTATCTGCTGCTGATTGTCGTCGGCACCGGACTGCTGATGCTCCCGGCCGCGACCCATGGCGGCATCGGCTGGTCGGACGCGCTGTTCACCGCCACTTCCGCCGTGACCGTCACCGGCCTGGTTGTGCTGGATACCGGCGGCGACTTCACGCTGCTCGGCCAGGCCATGATCCTGTTGCTGATTCAGCTCGGCGGCCTGGGCATCGTGACCTTCGCGGTACTGATTCTTTCCATGCTGGGCCTGCCGATCGGGCTCTCACAGCGAATCTACCTGCGCAACGAATTGAACCAGACGTCGATGTCGGATTTGCTTCGGATGGCAATGGTGATACTGCGCGTCGTGCTGCTGTTCGAACTGGCGGGAACGATTGCACTGGCCTTCGTCTTCGTTCCGGAATTCGGCTGGGTCGAGGGCCTCTGGCAATCGGTTTTTCATGCCGTCTCGGCTTTCAACAACGCTGGCTTCGGCCTGTTTCCGGACAGCTTCGTCCGCTGGGCGACCCACCCCATGATCAATATCGCCATGCCCGTGTTGATCGTGGTCGGGGGAATCGGCTTCAGCGTGCTTACCGATCTTTACTATCATCGCAGCTGGCGGCGATTCTCGCTGCATACCCGTCTGATGCTGGCCGGTACCGCCGCACTCGCCGCCTGGTCTATCGCCAGCTTCGCCATCATCGAGTGGGACAATCCGGCCACGCTGGGACAGTTCGAGTCACCGGTCGCGCGATTTTCGGCCAGCATCTTTCAGGCGCTGACCACGCGCACCGCAGGCTTCAACACTGTCGATATCGCCGCAATCGAGGACAGTTCGGCGCTGATGTTCATCCTGCTGATGTTCATCGGCGGCGGCAGCGCGTCGACCGCCGGCGGCATCAAGGTCACCACGTTCCTGGTCATGCTGCTCGCCACGGCCGCGTTTCTCAGGCGCCGTTCCGACCCTGTCGCGTTTCACCGCAGCCTGGGGCATGCCGAAATCATGAAGGTGCTTGCGCTGGTGTCGTTGGCGACGTTCGCGGTCGCCGCCGCGACCTTTGTCATGGCGCTGAGCAACGAGCTGGCGTTTCTCGATCTTCTTTTCGAGGCGGTGTCTGCATTCGGTACCGTGGGTCTGTCGCGCGGCATCACAGGACAACTGGATTCGGTCGGGCGCGCGGTCGTGATCATCCTGATGTTCATCGGTCGGGTCGGGCCGCTGGCGCTGGGTCTTTTCATGGCCACCCGAGTCCCGCCCAGCGTTCGCTACCCCGCCGGCAGGATCTTCCTGGGCTAGTTCCTCGGCTAGCGGCCGGTCTCAGCCGGCCGCACGCTTCAACTGGATGCGCAGGTGGAATGTCCGACCGGGCGCCGGTTCGAAATACCTGCCGCCGAACGCGTTGACCCGGACGTTGTCGATATACCGCTCGTCGAACAGGTTTGCGACACCGGCCGACAGGCCGAATTCCAGCGCGCCGGCGGTGAAATCACGTCCCAGGTGCAGGTCCAGCGTGAAGTATTCCGGGGCGGCGGCGGTGTTCGCATTGTCGGCGATCACTTCGCTGAGGCCGCGCAGGTCCGCCCCGGCGTACAGGCCCGCAGGACCAGTCCAGTCCAGTGAACCAAACCCGCGGTGACGCGGCACGCCCGGCAGCCGGTTGCCGCCAAAATCGCCGCCCGGGGTCACGAACCGGTCGAACTCGAAATCCGACCAGGTGTATCCGCCGCGCAGCCGCCAATTTTGCCCCAACCGCGCCGAAGCTGCCACTTCGAATCCGTTGCGCGTCGATCGGCCGGCGTTGCGGAAGAAATCGCGCCCGCTGCCGGAAAATTCCGGCACCTCGAAACTGGTGATGGCGTCGTCGATGCGCGCGCGGAAAAAGCTGGCTTCGTAGTTCACGCGGGTGCCGAGCGCGCCGCGCAGGCCCAGTTCGTAGCTGCGCGCGGTCTGTGGCTCCAGCGCACGATTGAATCCGCCGCCGGCGCCCGGGTCTTTTGGGTTGGCCAACTCGGTCGTCGTCGGCGTCTGGAATGCCGAACCGGCGCTGGCGTAAACGCTCAGCCCGTCGCTCGC
>DATFJJ010000375.1:0-2606 GCA_035269245.1 Wenzhouxiangellaceae bacterium
CAGAGAGGCATCGGCGCGCAGCCGCTCGGCGGTCGGTGCGGCGCCGCGCGCCACGCGCTCGACCACACGCTCGCGATTCGTTTCTGCCAGCACCACGGCGTCGCGCGCGATGGCGAGTTTTTCCTGCAGCGCCAGTGCGGCAATGAAACGCTGGGTGACCTCGCCGAACACATCCATCGCCCGCGCGGCCTCCTCGGCGTCGAGCTGTTCCAGCCGGGAATCGATGACTTGGACGCGCTGACGACGCTTGTCGCCTAGCTCGAACACCGACGACAGCGAGACCGCGAATTCGGCGCCGTCGAACCCGGCAAAATCGCCCGTGCCGATCAGGTTCTCGGTCTCCACCCCGAGCTCGAGGCCGGGCGCCTGGTCCGCCTGCTGGCGGCGCCCGGCCAGAATTTCTCCGCGCCATTCGAAGACCCGCAATTCCGGATTGTGCGCTTGCGTCAACCGCAGCGCCTCACCCAGCGCCAGGTGATTCTGGGCCCAGGCCGGGGCGATGAATCCGCACAGCAATGCGAATGCGAGTACCGGGCCGATTCGACACGGTGCGTGAAGATAGCGGATGCCCCGCAATGGGGCCGCATGTTGGTCAATCATGGTTTTGTCGATCCTGCTTGTGCGAAACGATTGCGCGGGCATGCTCGCGCCGAGGGGCTGCAGGATCAGGCGATCGGGGGTCGGTGGATGGTTGAACGTGTGCAAGAGGGCGATCGTTTCGGCGTCGGCATCAACCAGGACGACGTCGGACGATCATTCAATTCGATCAAGCCGGCCAGAACACTTTGATGGCCGCCCTGACAGCAGAAGGCACAATCGCAATTAGCCAGTTCGCAAGGCTCTCGACACTCGTCGTCCGTGTCGCTTTCGCCACTGTCGATCAGGGACTGATCCAGGGCCAGGAGACTCGCATGCTGCGCTTCGTCGCCTACTGCATCCATGTCGCCGTTTTCGCCGGCGGACAGGCCGGGGATACCCAGCACGGTCTGCAACAGAACGGCGAATGCCAGCATCATCGTCAGGTTCCGTTTTCTTCGATTGATGCCCGGAAGATTCATCGGCTTGGTGCGGAATCAGTATTACTCAGAATAGCACGGACCGCGTCGCAGACGCTGCAGGCTCCGTGACGTCGAGAAGCGCCATCACCGATTCACCGTCATCTGTCCCTTGGATCCAGCGCATCCCGCAACCCGTCGCCCAGGAAGTTAAACGCGAACAGCGTGGCGGCCAGGAAGGTGGCCGGGAACAGCAGCGACCACGGTGCGGTTTCGAGTTCCTGCGCGCCCTCGTTGACCAGCGCGCCCCAGCTGGTGAGCGGCTCCTGCACGCCGAGGCCGAGGAAGCTCAGGAACGATTCGACCAGAATGACCTGCGGAATGGTAAGGGAAACGTAGACCACCACGACGCCGAGCAGGTTGGGGATGATGTGGCGGCTGATGATCTGCCATTCCGTGGCGCCCGAAACGCGCGCAGCCTCGATGAAGGCCTTGTTCTTGAGCGACAACGTCTGGCCCCGCACGATGCGCGCCATGTCCAGCCAGTTGACCGCGCCGATGGCGACGAATATGAGGAAGATATTCCGCCCGAACACCACCATCAGCAGAATCACGAAGAACATGAACGGCAGCGCGTAGATTGCGTCGACCGCGCGCATCATCCAGTTGTCTACGCGCCCGCCCAGGTAGCCGGCCACGGCGCCGTACGTCACCCCGATCAGCAGCGAGACCAGGGTGGCGATGACGCCGACGAGTAGCGAGATCCGGCCGCCCACCATCACGCGCTCGAACAGATCGCGGCCCAGCGCGTCGGTGCCCATCACGTGGCCGGTTTCCAGCGAAGGCGGCGTGGAGTAGTTGTCCCAGTCGGGAATCTCGTGGTCCCAGGGGTTCAGCATCGGCCCGACCGTGACCAGCACCATTATGAAAAGAAGAATCAATGCGCCGGCAACCGCGGCCTTGTTACGCTTGAGCCGGTGCCAGGCATCCACGTACAGCGACCGGCCCTTGACCCGACGCTTGTCCATGGCCTGCTCGAACATATCCATCTTGCGTTCGGCCGTTTCAGGACTCATAGCGAATCCTCGGATCGAGCCAGGCGTATAAAAGATCGACCAGGTAGTTGAGTGCGATGATCAGCACGCCGTAGAAAATCACCACGCCCATCACCAGCGTGTAGTCGCGGTTGAGCGCGCCCTGCACGAAGTGGCTACCGATGCCCGGGATCGTGAAGATGCGCTCGATGACCACCGAACCGGTCAGAATGGCGGCCGCAGCCGGGCCCAGGTATGAGATCACCGGCAGCAGCGCGGGTTTCAGCGCGTGGCGCAGCAGGACTTCGTGCTCGGGCATACCCTTGGCCCGTGCGGTGCGAATGAAGCTGGAGTGCAGCACCTCGATCATCGAGCCTCGGGTGATGCGCGCAACGTAGGCGATCATGCGCAGCGCCAGCGCGATGGCCGGCAACACCATGTGTTGCAGGGATCCGTCCCAACCGCCGGCCGGCAGCCAGCCGAGCATGATGGCGAACACCAGGATGAGAATGGGTGCTGCGACGAAGTTGGGAATCGAGATGCCGATCATTGCCGTCGACATGGTCATGTAATCCCA
>DATFJJ010000376.1:0-4454 GCA_035269245.1 Wenzhouxiangellaceae bacterium
CTGGCCCGTGCTCCACCTGTGGGGTTGATCCCTGCGCGGCGGGCGCGCCCGTGCAGCGTTATTCAGAGGTTCCCGAATCCAGGCTGCGCAACCGCTCAAGGAACGCCTGGCCGTATTTCTCCAGCTTGTGCCGCCCGATGCCCTGTACGCCGGCCATCGCATCGAGCGAATCGGGCCGTTCGGCCAGCAGGGCCTGGAGCGTGGCGTCATGGAAGATCACGTACGGTGGCACCCCTTCTTCCCGAGCGATCTCCAGCCTGAGCGCACGCAGGCTGTCGAAGCCTTTCTGCTCGGTCGGGCCGAGGTCTTTTGCCGGCGCGCCTCCTCGCTTTCCGGCGGGCTTGCGCGGCGGATCCTGGCGCATCCTGAACGAATCGTCACCGCGCAACAGTTCGCGGGCCGACGGATCCAGGCGCAGACCGCCGTGCCCATCCGGATCGGCCGCCAGCAGGCCGGCGGCGAGCAACTGGCGAATGAGCGAGTGCCAATAGGCCGGCGGCTGTTCGGCACCCAGCCCGAATGTCGAGATCCGGTCGTGCCCGAGGCTGCTCACCCGTTCGCTTTGCTTGCCCCGAAGCACGTCCACCAGGTGGCCCGCGCCGAAACGCTGGCCGGTACGGTAGGCGCACGAAAGGGCCATGCGCGCCGGTTCGGTGGCATCCACCCGTTTCGGCGGATCGATGCAGTTATCGCAGTTGCCGCAGTCGCCCGGATGCGTCTCGCCGAAATAGCCCAGCAGTGAAGGACGGCGACACGCCGACTGCTCGCAATAGCCGAGCAAAGCCTCCAGCCGCTGCCGCTCGATGCGCTGGCGGTCGTCCGAGAGACCGGACTCCGCCAGCATCTGCCTGAGGCGGTAAACATCCTCCATCCCGTAGACCATCCAGGCATCGGCCGGGAGCCCATCGCGCCCTGCACGCCCGGTTTCCTGGTAGTAGGCCTCGATGGAGCGCGGCAGATCCATGTGCGCCACGAATCGCACGTCGGGCTTGTCTATGCCCATGCCGAAGGCTACGGTGGCGACCACGATCAGCCCTTCCTCCCGGATGAATCGGTCCTGGTGTGCGCGCCGATCGTCGCCCTCCAGCCCGGCGTGGTAAGGCAGGGCCGTGAATCCTTCTGCATTCAGCCACCCGGCCACCTGCTCCGAACGCTTGCGCGAAAGACAGTAGACGATGCCCGATTCACCCGGATGTTCGCGCCGGATGAATTCGACCAGCTGGCTTCTCGCATTGTGACGGGGCTGCACCTTGTACCGGATATTCGGCCGGTCGAAGCTGTCGATGAACTTTTCGCAACCGTCGGCAAACAGCGAGGCGGCGATTTCATCACGGGTGCGGATGTCTGCCGTGGCGGTCAGCGCAATCCGCGGCACACCGGGAAAATGTTCGGCCAGCGCGCCCAGCTGCAGGTACTCGGGCCGAAAGTCGTGCCCCCACTGCGAAACGCAATGCGCCTCGTCGATGGCCAACAGTGCAATTTTCACCTGCTTGAGGCGGCCAAGCATGCGCCCCTGCATCAGGCGCTCCGGGGCCACGTAGAGCAAGTCCAGCTCGCCGGCGTTCAGCGCCTGCTCGACCCGCTGCTGTTCGACCGGCGGCAGGCTGGAATTGAGCACCTCGGCGCGCACCCCGAAAGCCTTGAGCGCTTCGACCTGGTCGCGCATCAGCGCGATCAGCGGCGAGACCACAACGCAGGTGCCGCTCCTTACGAGCGCGGGAATCTGGTAGCACAGCGACTTGCCGCCGCCGGTGGGCATCAGCACCAGCGCGTTTTTTCCGTCGGCGACCGCGCGAACGATTGCCTCCTGGCAACCCCGGAAACCGTCGAAGCCGAACACGTCGCGCAGCACTTCGCGGGCCTGCTGCATTGCGCCTGCCGGTGCCTGCGCCGGTTGGGGGAATGTTTCGCTCAACTCTCCAGGCCCAGCGCCCGCGCCGCAGCCTCGGCGCGCTCGGCGCGCTCGGCCAGAGTCTCGTCGCTCAGCCCGGCCTGCTTGCCGAATTCCGGCCAGCCCTGGCCGTGGCGCCAGCAAAGCTCGGCCAGCACGCGAGCATGATCAGGCTCGGCATTCAGCGCGGGAATGTACTCGAGTTTTTCGCCTCCTGCGTGCTCGAACTCCTCTCGATTCTCCAGGCCGATTTCATCGATGGTTTCCAGGCAGTCGACGGCGAAACCCGGGCAAACCACCTGAACATGCTTGACGCCGGCGCCAGCCAAGTCCTTGAGCGTCTCGTCGGTATAAGGCTTGAGCCACTCCTCGCGTCCCAGCCTCGACTGGAAGGTGACCTGCCAGGCCTCGGGTTCAAGCTTGAGTCTTGCGGCAATTCGACGCGCCGACGACTGACATTCGCAGTAATAGGGATCACCCTTCAGCAGGTATTTCTTCGGAATGCCGTGGAAGGAGAACAGCAGCTTCTCGGGCTTGCCGTGCGATTCCTGGTGAGCACGAATCCGGTCGGCAATCGCCTCGACCCAGGCTTCATCGTAGTGGTAATGCGTGATAAAACGCAGCTCGGGGAGCCAGCGAACCTTCTTGAGCGCGTTCGCCAGGCCGTCGAACACACTCGCGGTCGTTGTCGCCGAATACTGGGGATACATAGGCAGAACAATCAGGCGTTGTACATTGTCGGCCCGCGCCTGCTCGAGCGCCTCGACGATGCCCGGACTGCCGTAGCGCATGGCCGGGTAGACCCGCACCTGCGGCTGACTGCGCTCGAACTCGTGGGCCATTGCGCTGGCCAGATCGCGAGTGTAAAACAGCAGCGGCGAGCCACGCTCAGTCCAGACCCGGCGGTAGGCTTCGGCCGAACGGGGAGAGCGGAACGGCACGATGATCAGGTTGAGAATCATCCACCAGACAGGCCGCGGCACTTCAACAACGCGACGATCCCACAGGAATTCGCGAAGATACTTGCGCAATGCCGAAGCGTCGGGACGGTCCGGCGTGCCGAGGTTGGCAAGCAGGATCCCTGCGCGCGGCGACTGAGTGTGCGCGGGCAATTCGCGCGCCTCCCGAACGGACTTAATCGGATCGGCCATTCTTGTATATTCCAGCTGAACGAGGGGAGAGTTTACCGGCACCGGCGTGGATTGTGCTCATGGCCTTGAATCTGCTACTATCCGGACGGTCGGAGAAGAGTAAATATAAAAAGCAATACCATGAAATCCGTGTGCCTGGCAAAATTCGTCCTCGGGCTTGTGCTTGTATTGGCGCACGCCGTCGCGTGGGCGCAGCCCAGCGGTCTTGCGGTGAATTCCCGCGGATTCGGCGCGACGGAAGACATTCACGTCTTGTGGCGGGTCAATCTCTCTACCGGGCAGGTCGAGCGCATAGGCCAGACCGGTTTCATAGATATGGAAGGCCTGGCGCTGGCGCCCGACGGCACGCTCTACGGCGCCGACGACTCGACCAAGACGCTGGTCACGGTCAATATCAACAGCGGTTTCTCGACTCCTGTCGGCGGCCTTCGCAACAACATGGGCATGCCGCTCGCGCAGCCGATGGACTTCGGCATGACCTTCACCTGCGACGGTGAATTGCTGGTGAGTTCCGATACCGAGCGCAGCTTGTTCCGCGCTTCGCTTGAAACCGGCCGCCTGCAACGCATCGGTCAGACTGGCAGCCTCGGCGCGCCGATCACGGGCTTGGCGAGTTGGGGAGGCGAACTCTACGGTATCGGCCAGGGCCTGGCCGGCGAAGACGGGCTGTTCACTGTCGACGCGCCCAACCTGTACCGGATCGATCCGACCAACGCGACGGCCGAACTCATCGGTTCGCTCGGCGAAACCGTTCTTCCTTACGCCAATGCGGGTCTGGCTTTCGACACCGTCGGCACTCTTTGGGCAATCACGGATCGCCGCGCCAACGGCATTCCCGATATCAAATCCGAAATCCTGAGAGTCGATCTGGAAACCGGCCTGGCGCAGAAAATCGCAAACGCTGCGCTGGTGGGTTTCGAATCGCTCGCGATTGCGGCCCCCCGGGGGTGTGACACGCCCAGTGGCACGTTGCCGGACCCGGAAATCGTGCCCGCCAGCAATCCACTTGGTCTCGCGATCATGGCGTTGCTGATCCTGATGGCGTCCTGGTGGACGCTTTACCTCCGGCAGCGGTAGAATAACGCTCCGAATCCTCGGATCCAACGGAGAAAAACGCCATGTTGGGCAATATCGGTCCCATGCAGCTGTTGATCATTTTTCTGATTGTGCTGCTGATCTTCGGTACCAAGAAGCTGCGCAATGTCGGCGGTGACCTCGGTTCTGCAATACGCGATTTCCGCAAGGGAATGAGCAACGAAGACCAGCACAATGAGGCCCAGGACGACTCGTCCGAGAAATCGACCTCTTCGGAATCGGACGGCGATTCCGACAAATCGAAATCCTGATCGATGGGCGGCGCTGGTTTCACCGAGATGCTGCTGCTGGCAGTCATCGCGCTGATTGTGGTCGGC
>DATFJJ010000377.1:0-2472 GCA_035269245.1 Wenzhouxiangellaceae bacterium
ATTTCTGCGTGCCGGACCTGGCCGAACGCGAGGCCTTTATCTGCGGCCCGCCCGGGCTGAACAGCCTCGCCCGGCGCTTGCTGATCGGCGCCGGAACGGGCCGCAAGAATATCCATATCGAAGAATTCGAGTTGTTATGAAGAAACTCGTCTACACGGTTTTTATCGCGTTCTGGGCGGCCATCGGCACGCTGACGCTGGTCAATACGCTTGCACCTGATATTGCAGAAGAAGAGAAGAGGCCGGTGCGCGACGACACTGAACCGACCGAGTATTCAATGGTGGAGGTAGAAGAGCACGCAAGCCTCGACGACTGCTGGATGGTCATCGAGGGGGTGGTCTACGATGTCAGCGAGTACGTCCCCCGCCACCCTGCTCCACCGCGCGTGCTAAAGCCGTGGTGCGGCCGGGAGGCAACCGAGGGAATGCGCACCAAGGGTGACGATAGTGGTGACGATAGTGGTGACGATAGTGATGGAAATAGCGATCACAGCGCCCGAGCCTGGCGCATGCTCGAGCGATACAGAATCGGCGAACTGCAATGACGACTCACGGCCAGGGGACTCGAAACCGCGTTGTTATTGAGCCACACCGGCGTAGAAATTCACCAGCGCGTCGATGTCGTCATCTTCGAGATCTTCAATTTCTGCTGCCATGCTTTCCAGCTGCCAACGCTTGCCGGCCCTGAAATTCCGCAGCTGGCGGGCCAGATACTGTTTCGGTTGCCCGGCAAGAATGGCCGAATCGTCCATTGACACCGTGCCGTTTTCAGTATGGCAGCGTTCGCAGTTCTCGGCATGGATGACCGCGCCGCGTTCGGCCAGCGCCGCATCGACCGGTTGCTCGAACGGCTCGAAGTCGAGCCCGGCGAAATATTCGACAAGCGCTGCCCGCTGGCTCTCCGACAACGCCCCGATAAGGGCGCATTTGTTCACGACCTCGCCCTCCGGCAGGAAGCCGGTGATGCAGGGACGCGCCTTCTCGGCGAATATCGTGAGCTGATTTTCAATGTAAAAGTCACCCACCCCGGCAATCGTGGGGATGTTCGGATTGTCGGTGACACCATCCTCGGTGTGACAGCCGAAACAGCGGTCGGCCACACCGGGTGCCTGGGCATCGGCCGCAGAGACCAAAATGAACGGAGTAACAACCGAAATGAGAACGGCCGAAATAAGCCTGAACATGGTCATGTTTTCTCGCTGGTCTCGAGGATATATGCCAACCGACGTCGCTATTTTACCGAAACCATCTTGCGCCGCATGAACGCCAGCTGGGTCTGGAGCGGAAGCTCTTTCGGGCAGACGTCGTGGCAGCCGAGCAAGGTCATGCAGCCGAACACGCCGTCGTCGCTGCCGACGAGTTCGTAAAAATCTTCGTCGCTGCGTTCGTCGCGCGGGTCGAGCCGAAAGCGCGCCATCTTGTTGATGCCGGCCGCCCCGACGAAATCCTTGCGCATGCGCGCCGTGCCGCAGGCAGCGATGCAGCAGCCGCACTCGATGCAGCGATCGAGTTCATAGATTTCCTCGGCCCGGTCGGGTTCCATGCGCTCTTCGAGCCGGTCGATGTCGGGTTCGCTTTCCTGGTGCACCCAGGTTTCCAGCCGCTCGCCCATTTCGCGCGCCCAGGCGCCGGTATCCACCGACAGGTCGCCGATGAGCTTGAACACCGGCAGCGGGGCCAGCGTGATTTCGGGCCCCAGCTTGCTGGTCAATGTGCGACAGGCCAGGCCGGGACGGCCGTTGATCAGCATTCCGCAGCTTCCGCATATACCGGCGCGGCAGACGAAATCGAACTGCAGCGACGGCGCCTGCTTGTCGCGGATATGGTTCAACGCGATGAACAGCGTCATGCCCGGCGCCTCGTCGATCTCGTAGCTTTCGAAGCGCGGTTCGGAGTCCGGGTCCTGCGGGTTGTGACGCAGAATTTTTATGGTCAGGCGACGTGCGCTCTGGTCAGAAATTCCGGTCTGCGTCTCTTTGCCGGTTGCCTGGTCGGAAGATTTGTTCATGTTTGCATCAGCCGTGCTGGGTTCCTTGGCTGTTCGCCTGCAAGGCAGGCTCCTACGGTGCGTGAAGTCATTTATCGTGTCTTTTCGACGGGTTCTTCAAGACGTTCGTTTCTCTCGCGGTAGCGGTCTGGCAGCAAATGTCTGTACGGCATCAGCCGGTTCTGGATCTCGAAGCGATCGGCATCCTCGAGCTGCTCCCGGATCGAGGTGACTTCGCTGGCACGCCCTTCGGTATCGGGGTGATCCTGATGGTCGGCCTGTCCGTAGCCGCGAAAGCCGGGCGGCAATTCCATGCTGCCGACGTCGATCGATTCGTAGTCGACGGTCGGCAGCGTATCGTTTTCGTTCTTCCAGGTCGTGAGCGTGCGCTTGAGCCAGTTGGCGTCGTCGCGCCGGGGATAGTCTTCGCGCGAGTGCGCGCCCCGGCTTTCGGTGCGTTCTCGCGCGCCCAGCGCCACGCACAGG
>DATFJJ010000378.1:0-4238 GCA_035269245.1 Wenzhouxiangellaceae bacterium
ACCACGTAGCGGTCCGGGTGCGCCCGGGCACGCTCCATATAGGCCTGGCGCACGCGTTCGAGGAACGCCATGCGGCTGCCCTCGAATCGGTCGGGGCCGCCGCGGCGGCGCTTGATGCGCTCCAGCCCGACCTTCACCGGGACGTCCAGCACCATTACCAGCTCGGGCTGCAGTTCCGGGTGCACCAGTCCGGCCAATAGCGCCACCGGTTCGGGTCCCAGTTCTCGCCCGCCGCCCTGGTAGGCGTAGCTGGCGTCGGTGAAGCGGTCGCAGATCACGTCGATGCCGTCGGCCAAGGCCGGTTCGATCACGTCCATCACATTTTCGCGCCGGGCGGCGAACATCAGCAGCAGTTCGGTCACGGGATCTATCTCGCCGGTCTGCGGATCGAGCAGCAGCTTGCGGATCTTTTCCGCAAAAGGCGTGCCGCCGGGCTCGCGCGTGACCAGCGACCGGCGGCCATGCTGGTCCAGCCAGCCGGTCACCACCTTGAGGGCGGTTGACTTGCCGGCGCCCTCGCCGCCCTCGAGGCAGATCATCTTCCCTTTCATTCGCGTCCCAGAATGTAGCGCGCCACAGCGCGGTTATGCTCGGCAAGCGTGGCCGAGAATTGATGGGTGCCGTCGCCGCGGGCCACGAAATACAGCGCGTCGCCGTCGGCCGGGTTCGCCGCCGCCACGAGCGACGCGCTGCCCGGCAGGGCTATAGGCGTCGGCGGCAGGCCGTGGCGGGTGTAAGTGTTCCAGGGGTGATCGGTTCTCAGGTGTACCCTGCGGATCCGGCCGTCGAAATCACCTGTGATTCCATAGACCACGGTTGGATCGGTCTGCAGACGCATGCCGCGTTCCAGTCTGCGGACGAAAACACCGGCCACCTGCGCGCGCTCCTCGGCGACCACGGCTTCCAGCTCCACCAGCGATGCCAGGACAAGCAATTCCTCCGGTGTTTCAATGGGTAGATCCGACGCCCGGGCTCCCCAGGCAGCCGCAAGCGCTTCGCGCATGGAGCGGTGGGCGCGCGCAAGCAGATCCAGATCGCTGTCGCCGCGCACGAACTGGTAGGTCTCGGGCAGGAACCAGCCCTCGGCAAAGCAATCGACACATCCCAGCTTTACCATCAGCGCCTCCGGCGGCAGGCCCGCGACCTCCGAGCGCAAACGCGAATCTTGCTCGAATTCGTTCCTCAGCCGCGCCAGGTTCCAGCCTTCGACAATGGTGAAGCTGTGCCTAACGACATCGCCACGGTCGAGTCGGGCCAGCAGCGAGGTCGGCGACTCTCCGGGCCGTAGACGGTACTCGCCGGCCTTGATCACGGGCTGCTCGAAGCGAGCCAGCAGCCGCCAGTGCCATCCCGGCTTAGCCAACCCGAGCTGATCCAGCCGTGCAACCAGTGATCCCAGCGTATCGCCGGGGCGAATCCAGACCGTTGAAACCCCGGATTCCATCAGCGGCGCGTGGGCGAACTGCCGGTAATCGCGCCAGGTCCAGGCCGCCATGATCGCAACGGTGATGGAGACTATAACTATAAAAATAAATATCTTACGAGTCATTCTTCAACTTCTTTATACCACCTTTGTTGCCATTCCGGAATCCGCTTGTCGCGCGTCAGGGCTCGCCCGTCGAGCGACCGAACCGGGCACGGCCCGCGCACCGAGTTTATCACCCAGACGGCGTCTTCCCCGGTGAGCTCGGCGGCGGCGAAAGGCCGTTCCTCGAGATTCGATGCTGCGTGCCGCCGCAGCCATTCAAGCCCGACGCCGGCAACCGCGGCGGGGTGCGGTCCGGGTGCGATCATACGGTCGCCGCGAACAACGACGATGTTGCCGGCCAGGCCTTCGACGATCATGTCGGCCGAATCGAGTACCAGTGCTTCGCCGGCGCCGTGCCTGGCGCATTCCTCGGCAATCAGGACCTGCTCGAGCCGGTTCATGTGCTTGAGACCGCCAAGGACATCGGCGTCGAGGCGAATCGCGCTGGTGTGCATGACGAGGCCGGCGGTGCGTTGAGATTCCAGGCTATCCGGCATTGCGCGCCGCATCAGGATGCGGGTGGGCTCAGGGTGCTCCGGCGGGAAGTAAGCGCGGCCGCCGCGGCCGCGGGTGATGGCAATGCGAATCACCGCGCTGTTGCCGTTGCCCAGCAGCTCGTGGCATTCGGCGGCCAGCAGATCGATGTCCGGCGGCGGCAGCGCCAGACGCCGACAGCCGGCCACAAGACGCGCCATGTGCAACGACCACAGCGCGCTGCGGCCGTGGTGAAACGCGATGGTTTCGAACAGGCCGTCCCCGTAAAGCAGCCCACGATCGGCAGGGGCGACCAGCGCGTCGGGTTTTCCGTTGACCAGCCACCGCGTCATGGGACGACACTCACGGATGCAGGGCGCGCATGAGTCCGCGCGTCATTCTGGATTCAGGGCGCGCATGAGTCCGCGCGCCTTGGCCTCGGTTTCGGCGAGCTCGGCGGCCGGCTCTGAATCTGCGACGATGCCGGCGCCGGTGCGAAAGCGGATGCCGCGGTCGGAGACCAGCATGCTTCGGATCAGAATGTTGAGATCCATGTGACCGTCCAGCCCCAGGTAACCCATGGAGCCGGTGTAGAAGCCGCGCCCGGCCGTTTCGAGCTCGGCAATTATTTCCATGCAGCGTACCTTGGGGCAACCCGTGATGGTGCCGCCCGGGAAGCAGGCCCGAATCACGTCAGCGGGGGATACGTCGTCGCGCAGCTGCCCGCAGATATTGGAAACGATGTGGTGCACGTGGGCGTAGCTCTCGACAATCATCAGCTCGTCGACCTCCACCGTGCCCGGCACGCAGATGCGGCCGAGATCATTGCGCTCGAGGTCGATCAGCATGATGTGCTCGGCGCGTTCCTTGGGGTGAGCCAGCAGTTCCGACGACAGCGCTCGATCGCGCTCGGGCGAGTCGCCCCGGGGGCGGGTGCCGGCGATCGGCCGGGCCTCGACGACACGGCCGTGGACCGACACCAGGCGTTCCGGCGAAGACGACAACAGAGTGCCGCCGGGAAGTCGGGCCAGTCCGGCGAAGGGCGCCGGGTTGCTGGCCGACAGGCGACGGTAAACCTCGACCGGATCCGGAGCGGCTTCGGCCAAGCCCTGCCAGGCACGCGACAGATTGGCCTGAAAAACGTCGCCGGCCAGGATGTATTCGCGAATCCGCTCGACGCCGCGCATGAATTGCGCGCCGTCGTCGGGACGCATAAGGGGCAACTCAAGGTCGTCCACCGATTCCGGCAACGGTGCGGCGCCGGCAGCCTCATCCACGACTGCCGCAAGAAGTCCCGGCGACTCGGCCACGGCAAACGCGTCACCGGTCTCATGATCCAGGATCAGGGCCGCGTTGCAGCGTCTGGCGAACGCCTTGGGTGTGCCGTCGGGTACCTCTCGCGGATTCAGGCGGGGTTCGATTTCTCCAATCAGTTCGTAGCCCAGGTAAACGAACCAGCCGCCTTCGAATGGAAGCCGGCCCGGCTGAGCACGACTTTCGGATTCGAAGGCGCGATCCAGGCGAGGCAGGAACTCATCGATGGAATCTTTCGAGGCAATGATGGGCGCCTGGTCCGGATCGGCCCGCATGAGGATGGACCATCGACCGAGACTTCCGCCCCGGCTGGCGCTGTCGAGCAGGAACGGCCAGTTGTCCGGATCGCTGCGATGAACGGCCAGCAGGTCGGGCCGCCCGGGCAGTCGCAGCTGGTTGTTCACTCGAATTTAGTGAACAGGACCGTGCCGTTGGTGCCTCCGAAGCCGAACGAATTCGAGATTGCAACGCGTATCGGTTCCTCGCGTGCGCTGCCGGGCACCAGGTCGATGCCCTTGCAGGCCTCGTCGGGCTCTTCCAGGTTGATCGTCGGCGGCACGATGCCGCGGTGCAGCGCAAGGATGGTGAAGATGGCCTCCACCCCGCCCGCGGCACCGAGAAGGTGGCCCGTCATGGACTTGGTCGAACTCACCATGAGCGATTCGGCGTGCGCGCCGAAGGTGCCGCGCACCGCCTCGATCTCGGCGCGGTCGCCGAGCATGGTCGAGGTGCCGTGGGCGTTGACGTAATCGACATCGTCGGCGTTCAGCCCGGCGTCGCGAACGGCCGCGGCCATGCAGCGCGCCGCGCCCTGCCCGCCTTCCGGCGGCGAAGTGATGTGGTGGGCATCTCCGGACATGCCGTAGCCCTTGATCTCGGCGTAGATCCTGGCGCCGCGCTTGCGCGCATGTTCCAGTTCTTC
>DATFJJ010000379.1:0-6140 GCA_035269245.1 Wenzhouxiangellaceae bacterium
GGTCCATCAGGTGCCGGCGTCGACGGGCCAGAATCTTCTTGCTTACCGTCATGGGTATCGTTTCGCGGTTCGGGAGAGTTATGCGGGCTTGCGCAGGCCTTCCTCGCGCAGCAGCAGGGTGGCGACGCGCACGAATTCGCTCAGCTCGGTAAAGGCCTGCTCCTGCTCCTCGTCGTCGGCTTCCGGGTCGGTGCCGGCGCGTGCGATCTGTTCGAGCAAACGCAGCGCCTCGTTGGAATCCGGGTTCTTGAGCTTCGGCGCGCCCGCGCCGAAGCCGGCCAGGAAGCCGCTGACCCACGAACCGAGGCACCGGGTGCGCTCGGCCAGCGGCCGGTCGTCGGTGGGCAGCAGCGGCTTGAAGTCCATGTCCGGGGAGGCAAGTTCGCTACGGAGCGTGCTGATCGCCGGGCCCAGGTCTTCCTGGATGCGTGACGAATTCCAGTCGCCTATCTGCAGCTTCGCCAGCTGGTCGGCCAGTTCGGAATCCGACTGGTGCGGCCCCCCGGCCAGCAGTCCGATGACCACGCCGTGGGTCTCGGAGATGCGCGCCGGCTCCTTGTCGGCG
This sequence comes from Wenzhouxiangellaceae bacterium, assembly GCA_035269245.1. Taxonomy (GTDB): domain Bacteria; phylum Pseudomonadota; class Gammaproteobacteria; order Xanthomonadales; family Wenzhouxiangellaceae. The sequence continues at coordinate 566 of DATFJJ010000379.1, forward strand.
GCCAGCGCCAGCAGCCAGGCCAGCTTCGATTCGTTGTTGTCCATGTGCGGCTCGGATTTGGATGGATGCAGCAGTGGTCAATGGTAGCACCGGGGACGTTTTGCCGAGGTCTGCGAGTCCCTGATTGGACAGCCGCGGCGCCGGTCCGAACCGGCGGTGCCAAATGCAAGATCCGGCCGTCGCCGGCCCGAAACCCAGACACACTTGTTAAACCAGGTCACAAAGCTCTATCATTGGCTTGAATTTCAACCAGATTGAAGTTGTCGGCATGAGCACTCAAAAAGTCAGCCGGGCGCTCGACACGATCGAGGCCAGCATGAACAGCCTGAAGTCTCGGGTCACTGAGCTTGAGCGGGAGAACAAGTCCCTGCTCGTTCGCCAGGAGGCGCTGGTGGCTGAGCGGGCGGGTCTTGTGCAGCGCAACGAAGAGGCCCGAACGCGCGTCGAATCGATGATCGAACGGCTCAAATCGCTGGAGAACGCGGGCTGATGTCTGACAATGAGATGGTGACGGTGCGCATCCTCGACCGCGAGTACCAGGTCGTTTGCGCCCCCGGTGAACGCAAGGGGTTGATGGAAGCCGCGCTTTACCTCGACGCCCAGATGCGCGAAGTGCGCAAGGGCGGCAAGCTCAGCTCGGTCGAGAAGATCGCGGTGATGTGCGCGCTGAATTTTTCCGACGAACTGCTCAAGCTGAGGCAGCAAAGCGTCGACCGCAACGAGCAGGTCGACCAGCGCATCCTGGACCTGGCGTCAAGCCTGAACGACGAGTCGTCGAAGACGACGGAAGCCTGACAGCCGCGGTTTCGAGCCCCGATCCCGGCGCGTCAAAGCAACGTGGATTCTGTTGGTGTATAGTTTGCGGCATGGTGCTCTCTGCGGTGTTCGCCAGTGAGATCGCATTATGCCTTGTCCCTACTTATCGACCTTGGGATAGCAACTTTCGGTGCTGGTGTGCACATTCGTTCTGCGAATAGCCTGAAGGCCCGAAGAGCTCTCCCACCTGAACCTCTGGTTCAAGGTCGCTGTTCTTACAGCGGCATCTGCGGAGAGCACCATCCTCTTCTTGACAGCAATTCCGGCACTGCCTTGCGATTCCCGTGAATGAACCGACCCAAGACCGCAAGGCCGAGCTGAGGACGCGACTGCTCGAGACCCGCGCCGGTCTCCATCCGCACCAGCGTCTGCGCGCCGACCGCCAGATCTGCAGCCATCTTCTGAGACTCCTCAGCGACCGGGATTACGTCGACGTGGCCGCTTTCATGCCGTTTCGCGGCGAACCGGATCTGACGCCGGCTATGGAAGCACTCAGCGAAGCAGGCAGGCGAATCTGGCTGCCGATCGTCGACGGTTCGGCCATGAGCTTCCGGCGCTGGCGCCCCGGCCGGAAGATGGCACCCAACAGGTTCGGCATTCCCGAGCCGGTCGAAGGTCGCAAATGCGATCCCGAACGCCTGGAACTGGTGCTTACTCCCCTCGTCGCATTTGCCGGCAACGGCACGCGTCTCGGGATGGGCGCCGGCTTTTACGACAAGACCTTCGCGTTTGCCCGTAACAACCCGTCCGCCGGCCCGTGGATGATCGGCGCGGCCTACGCGCTGCAGCAGGTCGACAGCCTGCCGGCCGAACCCTGGGACGTGCCGTTGGGCGGGGTGATCACGGAGCGCGGGCTGCAGGTGTTCAAGGAATAGAACGCGGTTTCCGGTTTCCGGTTTCGGGTTTCCGGTTTCGGGATTGCGGTTTACGCAGGCGCGGATTGGGGTTCCAGATTGTGTAGGAGCGGCCTCCCGGCCGCGATGGCTTCGCCCCGGCGCGGATTGGGCTTCCAGATTGTGTAGGAGCGGCCTCCCGGCCGCGATGGCTTCGCCCCGGGAATCGGCGCCGGGAGACGCCTCCTGCAAAAACAGAATTGGACCGGAAACCGGAAACCGAGTTTTCCGATTCCGCTACCATTGTCTCGCTGCCAACCCGACCGGAGTTTCGATGAATTATTGGCTTATGAAATCCGAGCCCGACGTGTTCGGTATCGAGCATCTGAAACAATGCGAAAACAAGACCGAGCCCTGGGACGGGATTCGCAATTACCAGGCGCGCAACTTCATGCGCGACGGAATGAAGAAGGGCGACCAGGTGTTTTTCTATCATTCCAACTGCAAGCAACCGGGCATCGTCGGGATTGCGAAGATCGTCAGCAACGCCTACCCGGACCCGACCCAGTTCGATGCCGGTTCGAATTACTTCGACGCCAAGTCCGATCCCGAGAATCCTCGCTGGCTGCTGGTCGATATCAAGCACGTGCGCGACCTGAAGCGTAACGTGACGCTGACCGAGATGAAGCAGGAGGCCGACTCGTTCGGCGATTTCCAGCTGCTGAAGAAGGGCAACCGGCTATCGATCATGCCGGTCACCGAGCAGCAGTGGAACCGGGTACTGGAACTGGAGAAGCGCTGATCACCGGGACTTGCCTGATTGCCGAATTTTCTCCCGGGTGCGCTGCGCTTGTCCGGGCTACGCGGGGTTACGATTTTCTCGCAACAATCCGAAATATTCACACGAGGAGTCCGAAATGAGTGCATCCAGACTGAAGATCGAAGTTGCCAAGGCGGCATTGAAATACGTCGAGGAAGGCATGGTGCTGGGGGTGGGCACCGGCTCGACGGTCAACGCGTTCATCGACGAACTGGCCTCGGCCGGCATTCGTCTCGAAGGCGCGGTGTCTTCATCCGAACAGACCACCGAACGGCTGAAGAAGATCGGTGTTTCGGTCAAGGAACTCAACCATACCGGGGACCTCGATCTCTATATCGACGGGGCCGACGAAATCGACGGGCACAAGCGACTGATCAAGGGCGGCGGCGGCGCGCTGACGCGCGAGAAAGTGATCGCCGGGGCCAGCCGGAAATTCGTATGCATCGCCGACGATTCCAAGCTGGTCGAGGTGCTCGGCGAGTTCCCGCTGCCGGTGGAGGTGATTCCGATGGCGCGTTCGTTCGTTGCCCGCCAGCTGCGCAAGCTGGGCGGCCAGCCGGAACTTCGCGACGGCTTCACCACCGACAACGGCAACGTTATTCTCGACGTGCGCAACATGGATCTCGTCGATCCGGTGGAAATGGAAACCCGGGTCAACGCCATCCCCGGCGTGGTGACCTGCGGCCTGTTCGCGCACCGAGGCGCCGACGAGGTGCTTGTGGCGTCGGAATCGGGTATCGAAAAGCTGTGATTCGATGAAGGTCCTGGTCACCGGCGGCGGCGGCTTTCTCGGGCAGGCCGTGGTGCGCGGACTGCTGCAACGGGGCCACGAGGTCCGCGTGCTGAATCGATCGAGCTATCCGGCGCTGGAGGCGCTCGGCGTGGACTGCCGGCGCGGCGACCTGGCCGACGCCGAAGCCGTGCGCTCCGCTTGTCGCGGCTGCGAAGCCGTCGTGCACATCGGCGCCAAGGCCGGTGCCGGCCTTTACTGGCCCGATTTCCATCGCGCCAACCTCGGCGGAACCCGGAATGTGCTGGCCGCGTGTCGGGCCGAGGGGATCGGCATGCTCGTATACACCTCGTCGCCCAGCGTGGTGCACGCCGGCGGTGATATCGAGGGCGGCGATGAATCGCTGCCGTATCCGTCGCATTTTCCGGCCCCGTACCCTGCGACCAAGGCCGAGGCCGAACGCCTGGTGCTTGCCGCCAACGGCCCGGCCATGAAGACCGTCGCGCTGCGTCCTCACCTGATCTGGGGGCCCGGCGACAACCACCTCCTGCCAAGGCTTGTCGAGCGCAACCGCGCCGGGCGTCTGCGTCTTCCGGCACCCGGGAAGCTGATCGATACGATCTATATCGACAACGCGGCCGAAGCGCACCTGCTGGCGCTTGCGGATCTTGCCGGACCTGCACGATCGGCCGGGAAGGCCTATTTCGTCAGTAACGGCGAGCCGCTGCCGGTGGCGGAAATCATGCGCCGCCTGCTCGAAGCCGTCGGCGAGACGCCGCGCATTCGAGGCGTCTCGCTTGCGGTGGCACGCGCGGCCGCCGCTGTGGTCGAGCCTGTCTGGCGGGGCCTGCGGCTGAAGTCCGATCCGCCGATTTCCAGGTTCATGATCGAGCAGCTTTCGACCGCGCACTGGTTCGATCTGAGCGCGGCGGCGCGCGACCTGGGGTATCGGCCCACGATTTCGATCGACGAGGGTTTGCGGCGGTTGCGGGAATCTTGTTTCGCGGGCGGCGGAACCGGCGTTTGACGTTGGCACCGGTGCCGGACGCGCCGGCCTTTGACCCAAATTCAACTTAAAACTTCGAATTCATTTCGCCCCGCGCTGCGCGCTTGCGGGCGACATGCTTTTCACAAGCACCTATAACCCGCCTTTTTCGCCACTCGCTCTACTGCAACGCCGCCATGCCGCGCACCTGGGGCGTTTGGCTCGGCCGCGCCTCCTCGGCGTACACATACGTACGCCTGCTGTTCGCTCGGTCGCAAAACGCCCCACCTACGCGACCTGGCAACGTCTCGCGACGAACGAATGGCGATAAAGGCGGATGGCAGTAGGCAAAAGCGCTTTTTACAGGCGGCAGCTGTTCGAGGTGCCCGTCGGAGCGGGAGCGGGTTAGGTGTAAGGCATAGGGCTTCAATCCCGGATCTTTTTCTCCGTTTGTCATGTTCCGCTGCGGCTTACGGGCTGTGAACAGGGTGCGGATTCGAGGGTTATCGGAGCGGGGTCGTGACGAGGGCGGGGCGTTAGGCAGATCGGTGGATGCTGAAGCTGGCCCCAAATTGGGGCGGTGAGTGGGCTCGGGGTATGCTTCGGGTTATGCGTCCTGTAACGGGCTTTTTCGGGCTTTCTGCCGGTGGCTGGGCGCGGGGCAATTGAAATCTGCAAACCATGTCGCGGAATGCGGCCCTTTGCAGCTCGCGGCGGCATCCGCGACGGAATATTGACCTTGATGATCGCTGCCGGGCCAGATCATTCGCGAGCGGGCTCGCGGCCACAGCCATAGCGAGTCACAGCTGCCAGTCGAGCCGCTTGCTGCGACGGTGGTCGTCACAAGCGCTTCGGAGATGCTGGCTCGACGAACCGGTCCCGTCTTCCAGTGCTTCTGTAGGAGGCGCCTCCTGGCGCCGACCTCATCACGATGGTCGCGACCGGGAGGTCGCTCCTACAAACGGTTGCAGGGCAAGTCCCGTCTTCCAATGCTTCTGCAGGAGGCGCCTCCCGGCGCCGACCTCATCACGATGGTCGCGACGGGGAGGTCGCTCCTACAAACGGTTGCAGGGCAAGAACACAGACCGCAACCAGGCCCGAATCTCGTTCACCGCCCGATACTGGAACGCGCTTCAGCATCCCTAACAGTGTAGTGCGAGCAGGATCGAGACAACCCCGCTCCGATAATCATCGAAGCCGGAATCTCCTCGTCACCCGGGAGCCAAAGAGGAACATGACGAACGGACAAAAAGATCTCAAACCAGCGCCTCGATCAAACACCTAACCACCCGTCCCATCGACCCGCACCGCAACCCTCTGCCGCTTGTAAGAAGCGCTTTTGCCTACTTTTCAGGCGCTTGTGAAAAGTAGGTCGCCCGCAAGCGCGCAGC
>DATFJJ010000380.1:0-17366 GCA_035269245.1 Wenzhouxiangellaceae bacterium
TGATCCGTCTGCTGGCGGCCAACCGCAGCCTGCTGGACCGAATGGAGCAGGGCGGTGCGCGATTCTACGGCTGGATGCTTCGGGGCCTGCACCGTCTGGCGCGCAACACCGTGCCGGGCAGCCGTCGCAACATTTCGGCGCATTACGATCTGGGCAACGATTTCTTCGGCGCATGGCTGGACGAGCGAATGCAGTATTCATCGGCGCTGTATCTGTCGCCGGAAGACTCGCTGGACCGCGCCCAGGAGAACAAGCTGGCCAGGATTGCCGGGAAACTGGCGCTGGGTCCGAACGATCACCTGCTTGAAATCGGCACCGGCTGGGGTGGTCTGGCCGTCTATATGGCCGAACGCACCGGTTGCCGGGTCACGACCACGACCATCTCGGCCGAACAGCACCGGTACGCCTGCGAGCGTGTCCGCGAAGCCGGCCTGGAACACCGGGTCGAGGTGCTGATGAAAGACTACCGTGAGCTCGAGGGCACCTACGACAAGGTCGTCTCGATCGAGATGATCGAGGCGGTCGGCGCGGATTTCCTCGATAATTATCTGACGGTCGTCCGTGATCGACTGGCGCCCGATGGATTGGCGCTGATCCAGGCCATTACCATCGAGGATTACCGCTATGCCGGAGCGCTCCGGAGCGTCGATTTCATCAAGCGCTATATATTTCCGGGGAGCTTCATACCCTCGACTTCCGCCATTCTCAACGCCATGTCCAGGTCCACCGATTTGGGGCTGGTCGAACTGTTCGATTTCGGCGAGAGTTACGCCCGCACGCTCAGGCACTGGCGGGAGCGATTCGAGTCCAGCTGGGACAAGCTGGCCGGGACTGGATTCGACCCCGGGTTTCGTCGGCGCTGGCGTTTCTACCTGGCCTACTGCGAGGGCGGCTTTCTCGAACGCGCTATCAGCGACGTCCATCTCTTGATGGCGGCTCCCGGCTATCGCAAGCGAGAATTCGAAGGGAATGGCCAATGAGTGCCCGCAATTTCTGGATCAATCAGGCTTTTTTCCAGCTCAGTTGGCCGGCCTGTGTCATCGGCGCCGCCAACGGCATGCTGTGGCCGGGTGCACTTGTCGTCGGTCTTTTTGCCGTCTGGCAGTTTCATCCGTCGCACATGCACCGGCGTGACCCGATCGTCGTCGGGGCTTTTATCGCGACCGGGCTGATCATCGATACGCTGTGGATTCGCGCCGGCATCGTCGAATATGCGACCGCTTGGCCGGCGCCCGGCTTCATTCCGGCCTGGCTTTTGTTGCTTTGGGTGGCGTTCGCTCTTACCGTCAATCACTCGCTTGGCGTGTTCCGGAGGCGCTGGCGACTTTTCATGCTGCTCGCCACGGTCGGGTCGCCGATGTCCTACAGCGCAGCGGCGGCGTTCGGTGCGGTGACCTGGCTGGCCCCGTCGTGGCTGGTCATCTTCTGCGTGGGGCCGGTATGGGGGCTGGTGGTGAGCTTGCTGTTCCGCGAGGCGGGCCTGGATCGCCGCCAACGAAAGCCCGATGGACAAGCGGTCGAGGGACTGCGCGGATGAACGCGACGGATCTTGCGGAACGTGGCCGCCTGCCGGACTGGATGATCCGGGCCGGCATACGGCGGTTGCTGCGCAAGCGACTGCGCGAAGAGCATGCCGGCGACCCGGAACGACAGGCGGAGACATTCGCCGCCCGGATCGAAGAACTGGCCCGCTCGAATATCGCAATCGAGACCGATGCGGCCAACGAGCAGCACTACGAGGTACCGGCCGCCTTCTATCAGCGGGTGCTGGGACGTCACCTCAAGTACTCGTCCGGCCTGTGGGATGAAGGTGCGACCGATCTCGACGGCGCTGAAGCGCATATGCTGAAGGTTACTTGCGAGCGCGCAAGGCTCGCCGATGGTCATCGCATCCTGGAACTCGGCTGCGGCTGGGGCTCCCTGACCCTCTGGATGGGCGCGAATTTCACGAAAAGTCGCATCACGGCGGTGTCGAACTCTGCGTCGCAGCGCGAATACATCATGGCCGAGGCGGCTCGGCGCGGTTTGAACAACGTCGAAGTCCTGACCTGCGATGTCAACCAGCTTCAGGTGGATCCCGGTTTCGACCGCGTCGTTTCGGTTGAAATGTTCGAGCATGTTCGAAACTATCGGCAGCTGCTGGGCAGGATTTCGAACTGGTTGAACCCCGAAGGGTTATTGTTTGTACACATTTTCTGTCATCGTACGCTGATGTATCCGTTCGAGACTCAGGGCGAGGACAACTGGATGGGTCGGCATTTCTTCACCGGCGGGCTGATGCCGGCTGCCGATACGCTGCTGTGCTTCCAGGAAGATCTCCGGTTCAGCCGACGGTGGCTGGTCGACGGCAGCCACTACGCGAAGACGGCACACGCATGGTTGGACCGGCTCGACGCCGATCGCACGAGCGTTCTCGAAACCCTGGGTGGCGATTCGGTACAGCTGCAACGCTGGCGGATGTTCTTCATGGCCTGCGAGGAACTGTTCGCATTCAGCGCGGGAACCGAGTGGATGGTCGGACACTATCTGTTTGAAAATCGCGACTCCGATCCGGATGGGAAAACGGAGTTGCCCGGCGCATGAGCGCGCTCAGCGGCTTCTTCAGGGGTGGCATCAGGGCCAAGCTGATACGGGTCTTCGTGCTGCAGATCATGGCCATATCGGTGGCCACGGTGCTGGGCGTGTACGCAGCCGCCTTCGTCGTCGAACAGGTGCTGGTCCGCGAGGCGCTTAACGGCGAAGCGGAGCATTTCTGGTCGCACTACGAGAAGGATCCGTCTTTTCCGCTTCCCAACACCAATAACCTGAGCGGTTACTTTGCCGATAGCGAAACGACCGAAGTGCCCGAATGGCTTGAAAACGTGGAACCCGGGTTCGGTCGGCAGCATGCGCCGGCCGGTCGAGAACCTGTCGTGCACGTTTCCGAGCAGGACGGCAAGCGGCTGATTCTTGTGTTCGACGAAATGCAGGTCTCCAGCCTGGCGTTCTACTTCGGCATTGCCCCGCTGACGGGCGTGCTGCTTTTGATCTACGTGCTGACGTGGGTAGGCTACGTGCTCAGTCGGCGGGCGGTCTCCACGATCGTCCAGCTTGCCGACGCCGTTCGGAGTTTCGATTTCCAGGAAGGCAACTTCGATGCATTCAAGCTCGAGGAATTCGTCGATACCTCGGATCCCGAAGTGCTCGCGTTGATGAATGCAATGGAGCAGTTCAGCAGTCGACTCGAGCGTTTTGTCGCGCGCGAACGCAACTTCACCCGCAACGCTTCGCACGAGCTGCGTACGCCGCTGGCGGTCATCAAGGGCAATCTCGAACTGCTTCAGAAATTTCCGGACCTGCCCAAGCGCGACGAGGTGATCGAGCGCATGGCGCGCACGGTGCGCGATATGGAGTCGCTGGTCGAAACACTGCTCATTCTCGCGCGCGAGTCGGAATCCAAGCTGGCCTGGTCGTCGGTTGTGCTCAACGACCTGGTAAACGAACAGTTCGACCAGGTGCGGCGCGCGTTGAACAAGCCCGAGATCAAGACCAGCATAACCGCTGACTGCCTGCTCGAGACCGAGGCGCCGGAAAGGGTGCTGGGGATCATCTTCCATAACCTGCTGCGCAACGCCATGACGTTCACCGATTCCGGCGAAGTCAGTGTGCACATCGACGAGCATTCGGTCGTGATCCGGGATACCGGTTGCGGCATGAGCGAGGCAGACCTCGAACGGGCCTTCGAGCCGTTTTACCGGGCGCACGACCGTTCAAACGAGGGTTACGGGCTGGGGCTGGCAATCGTCAGCCGTCTGTGCCGGCGGTTCGGGTGGCCGCTGGAGGCCGACAGCGAACTGGGCGCCGGCACGGTATTTCGCGTGAATTTCCCGAAGGCCAACACTCAGACTTTCAAACGCAAGTCGGTGGAAGTCGATCAGCACCCGGAATAGTATCGTCGAACAGGACTGGGGAAGAGAAAATCGTTTTTGGGCGTCTCGAACAGTGGCCTGCGGGTGACCGGTGGCGCACAGGCACCGCAGCGTAAAAGCAAGTACGTGAGAATGTCGAGCACCACCGGACGGTCCGGCTATGTGTTGTAGCCGGCTACAAGTAAAAGCCTTTCAGGGCGTAGCGAGCGGTCGACTGACGGTGACCGCCAGCGCGCAGAATCCGCAGCGTACCAATGAGTACGTGAGAAATCCGAGCACCGCCGAAAGGCCTCGAACTAAAACCGGGTTCAAGCGAAGGGAAAATTCCTTGTAAGGCGTAGCGAGCGTTCGCCTGGGGGTGGACGCCGGAGCGGAGAAGCCGCAATGTACAAGCAAGTACATGAGGACTTCGAGCACCGCCGTACGCCCCCAGGCGATCGCGCAGTAGCTTTACATGGAATTTTACGCGTCGTCGGGGTGGGCGAGTTTGAACCCCATCCCCTGCACCGTATGCAATAGCTTGGTCTCGAACGGCCGGTCGATACTCTTGCGCAGATTGTACATGTGGCTTCTGAGCGTGTCGGAATCCGGAAGCATGTCGCCCCAAAGCTCGTTTTCGATTTGCTCGCGGCTGACCAGGCGCGGCGATTCCCGCATCAGGATGCGCAGGATGCGAATCGACGTTGGCGAAAGATTCAACCGCTGGCCTTCGCGTTCGACGCGCATGGTACGCGGATCGAACACCAGGTCGCCGACCCGGATCGCGCCGTCGGAAACTTCGCCCCGAGCGCGGCGGAGCAGGGCGCTGAGGCGTGCCGAGAGCTCTTCCATCTCGAACGGCTTGACCATGTAGTCGTCCGCGCCGACGTCGAAGCCCTCGAGCTTGTCGTCGAGCTGGTCGCGTGCGGTCAGCATCAGGATCGGGGTGGAATCTCCCCGGTCTCGCAGTTTTCTGCAGACTTTCATGCCGTCCACTTTCGGCAGCATGAGATCCAGGATGATGACGTCGTAGAGGTTGTCCTCGAGCAGGTTCAGCGCGATGGAGCCGTCGGCGGCATAGTCCATCGCGTAGCCGCACCCTTCGAGGTAGGCTCCGACCGTCGCCGCGAGGTCGTCGTGGTCTTCGACCAGCAGGATGGTGGCATTCGCTGTTTCTTCGTTCATGGTTGGAGCGTCCCGATTCGCGTGTGAATTCACATTTGTGAACCGAGTTTACGTTCTCTGCGTCGATGAAAGATCAACGCTTCTTCACGCTTGGTAGTCGCTCAGCGCCCTTCAGGACCGCCGCCGGACGATTCGCTCGCCCAGCCAGCGGAGGCCGTCCGTGGAGCCGGGCAAGCGCTCCAGTGCGGACCAGGCCGATTCGGTCAGATCGTCGGCGTGTCGGCGCGCGGCCTCGACACCGAACAAAGCCGGCCAGGTTGCCTTGTCCTTAGCCTCGTCGGAACCGGCGGGTTTGCCGATTTCCTCGGTGGAGCCCTCGATGTCCAACAGATCGTCGACGATCTGGAACGCAAGACCGATCGCCTCGGCATACTCACTCAGCGCACGATGAGACGAGTCCTCGGTGCCGCGCTGGGCCACGGGCATGACGACCGCGGCTCGAATCAGCGCACCGGTCTTCTTGCGGAACATGCGCTCCAATGCTTCCCGTGTCGGTTTCGTGGCCTCGAACGCAAGGTCCATGGCCTGTCCGCCCACCATTCCTTTGGACCCGGAAGCGGCGGCCAGGCCGGCGATGGCTTCGGCAGGAACACGATCCCGCGCCATTCCCTCGAATGCCAGTGTCAGCAGCGCATCGCCGGCAAGAATGGCGGTAGCTTCGTCGAAGGCCTTGTGGACGGTAGGTTTGCCGCGCCGCAGATCGTCGTCATCCATCGCGGGTAAATCATCGTGCACCAGCGAATAGCAGTGGATGAGTTCCACCGCGGCCGCCATCGCGTCGACCTGGGTCGGCGGCAGCTCGGCGGCCTCGGCCGCGGCGAATGACAGCAGCGGGCGTATGCGCTTGCCGCCGTTGAATACCGCGTATCTGAGGGCCGCGTGCAACGCCTGCGGCTCGGAGGACTCGGCCGGCAGCCACCTGTCCAGCGTTGACTCGACCCGTTCGATATACCCGTTCGCCCTTTCGCTGAAACCCATCTTCCAAGACCTTGCGGCGCATAAACCGTGATTGTAAGCGCTTGCCAAAGCCGGCGTCTTGGGGGCAATCTCCGATCGGACGCAACCCCGCGGCCGTTGAAAGCACTGGACCCGCGCCCCGGTCGGTTGCGACAACGCTCATAATGAGCCCCGTTCATAATGACGGCTGTTCCAGCGCTCGTCATGCGGATGGCCTGACGCACCGCAATGCGGCTGGATGCACCGGAACCTGGCAGCGCGCGCCGGAATGGATCAAAATACAGTTGATGCGCAAGGGAGCCCGCAGGAGAAATTCATGACCGATGTTCATCAGGTTGACGGATCTTCGCGAAAGTCGCCGCTGCAATCGTCACGACAATCGTCACGACAATCGTCAGGACAATCGTCGGACCAGGCATCGCTGCAGGCGGCGCTGGACTTTCAAACGCGAATTCTCGGGGGCGTTTCACGTACATTTGCGCTCACCATCCCCTCGCTTCCCGGCGCCTTGCGCGTTCCGGTCACGAATGCTTATCTGCTTTGCCGAATCGCCGATACGATCGAGGACGACGCTGGACTGCCGGTAGAAGAGAAGCGCGCCAGCGGTCGCGAGTTCATAGAGGTGCTTTGGGGTAACCGGTCTGCCGCTACGTTCGCCGAGACACTCGCGCCGCGGCTCGCGCCCGAGACCCTGGCCGCGGAGCGTGATCTCGTCGCGCGCGCAGAAAAGGTCGTGGAAGTCACCCGCAGCTTCGGGGAGGTGCAGAGACAAGCGCTGATTCGCTGCGTCTCGCTGATGAGCGACGGCATGCATCGGTTTCAGCAGCAGGTGGGTTTGCGCGGGCTTGATTCACAACAAAGACTGGACGAGTACTGTTACTTCGTCGCCGGCGTGGTCGGCGAAATGCTGACCGAACTTTTCTGCGAGTACTCGGGCGCAATCGCGCGCCGCCGTCAACAACTGATGCGGCTGGCACCGTCATTCGGCCAGGGGCTCCAGATGACCAACATCCTCAAGGACGTTCGGGCCGACCGGGAGCGCGGCGTCTGCTGGCTGCCGCGCACCGCCTTCGGCCTGTCGCCCGGCGGGCAGAGCGACCTGATCGCGGAACTGGACGAAGAACGGCTTCGCGCCGGTATGGAACGGCTCGCGGTCGTGGCGCACGGGCATCTGCAGAACGCGTTGAGCTACACGCTGCTGATTCCGCGCCGCTATCTGGGTATTCGGCGCTTTTGCCTTTGGGCGCTGGGCATGGCCGTCCCGACCCTTGACAACATCTACTGCAACCCGGTTTTCGAATCGGGCGACGAGGTCAAGATCTCGCGCCTGGACGTCAGAAGAATCGTGCGCCGGTACGGGCTGATGGCGAGCAGCGATGTAATGCTGCGCAAGCTTTTCCGTCGAGACTCCCGTAGATTGCCCGATTCCGATCCGAGCGTAGCCAAAGGACTGGACGAGATTTCCCGGAACGCGTCAGTTCGCGCCGAAGCCGGGTTCGCCGAATACGGCGAGCATGATTTGCACGATTCGGTAAGTGCAAACTGATTCTTGAAACACGATCCAAAGATTCAAAAGGATGGAATGAGCACTTTGACTGAAACCGCTTTTGCGAAAACGACGGCGAACGACACGAGCGGCGCGTCGGCAGCCGCCGATCAAGACATGGCCGGCGCCGAAGATGCCCTGCACCGCGGTATCGGGCGCCTGCTGGCCGACCAGCAGTCCGACGGTCACTGGATTTACGAACTCGAGGCCGATTGCACGATTCCGGCCGAGTACATCTGCTATCTGCACTACATGGACGAGCGGGATCCGGCGCTGGAATCCAGGATCGGGGAGTTTCTTCTCGCCAGCCAGGACGACGACGGCGCCTGGCCGCTGTTTCATGGCGGGGAAGGTGATCTCTCGTGCACCGTCAAGGCCTATTTTGCGCTCAAGCTCAGCGGTCACGACGAGAACGCAGATCCGATGCAACGCGCCCGCCGGTGGATTCTCGATCACGGCGGCGCCGAAAGGACGAATGTGTTCACCAGGATACTGCTGGCCTGGTTCGAGCAGGTTCCATGGCGTGCTGTGCCGTACATCCCGGCCGAGATCATGCTGCTGCCGCGCCGGTTCTTCTTTTCGCTGGACCGGGTTTCTTACTGGTCCCGAACGGTCATGGTGCCGCTGTTCATTCTGTATTCTCTGCGCGCACGCGCGGCCAACCCGACGGGAACCGGCATTCGCGAGTGTTTCGTCGAACCGCCCGAATCGATACGCAAGTGGTTTGAAATCCGTTCACCTCTCAACGGCGTTTTCGTTGGGCTGGAGGCGCTGGGCCGGCGTACCGAGAAGGTGATCCCCAGGCGTCTGCACCGGCATGCGCTAAAGCGCGCGGAACAATGGTTCACCGAACGCCTGAACGGCCTCGACGGGCTGGGCGCCATCTTCCCGGCGATGGTCAACGCCTCCATCGCGCTCAAGGAACTTGGTTATGCGGACGATCATCCGTTGCGCGAACAAACGCGCGAAGCGCTGCGAGGATTGATCATCGACGAGCCCGGACGGACCTATGTGCAGCCCTGCGTATCCCCGATCTGGGATACCGGTCTGGCGGCGCTGGCCCTCGATGCCAGCGACGAACCGGAGTCCGTGCGCGCCGCCGGGCATGGCCTGGACTGGCTGGTCGACCGCCAGATCACCGATGCGCCGGGTGACTGGCGCGGCAAGCGTCCCGAACTGGCCAGCGGCGGCTGGGCCTTTCAGTACCGAAACGACCACTATCCGGATCTGGACGATACCGCCATGGTGGCCTGGGCCATGTATCAGCACGATCCGGAACGGTATCGGAATGCGATCGAGCGCGCCGCGGTCTGGCTGGCCGGGATGCAGAGCGGCAACGGTGGCTTTGGCGCCTTCGACATCGACAACGACGCCGAGTATCTCAACGAGATCCCGTTCGCCGACCACGGTGCACTGCTCGATCCACCCACGGCCGATGTCTCGGCGCGTTGCCTGACGCTGTTCGCGCTGCTCGACGACCCGCGCTTCGGTGACGTGCGCGAGCGCGCGCGCACCTATCTGCTGGCCGAACAGGAAGATGATGGTTCCTGGTTCGGCCGCTGGGGCACCAATTACATCTACGGCACCTGGTCGGCGCTGGTTGCGCTGGGCATGGACGGGATCGAGCGCAATCGCGAGGCGATTGCGCGTGCGGTGGATTGGCTGGAAGCCTGTCAGAACGATGACGGCGGCTGGGGTGAAGGCAACCAGACCTACCACGACCCGGCGCTGGCTGGCACCGGAAGCTGCTCGCGCGCCTTCCAGACCGGATGGGCCATGCTGGGACTGGTTGCGGCGGGACGTGGCGACAGCCCGGCGGTGCGCCGTGGCGCGGACTACCTGGCCCGCACCCAGTCGGCGCGCGGCGACTGGCCCGACCCCTGGTTTACGGCACCGGGCTTTCCGCGCGTCTTCTACCTGAAGTATCACGGCTATTCCCGATACTTCCCGCTCTGGGCGCTGGCCGCCGCGAGACGTTCGTGGCAGCAGACTTAGTGGACCAGGCCGCTCATTCTGCAGCATTCAGCGCGCGACCGAATCGACAGATCAAGGTGCGATTCGGAGTGAATGACCGCGCCCCTTGCAAGGAGCGGAACGCAGAGATGTCGATTCAGATGCTTTCCGGCTCGCTGAATGTTACTGAATGAACGGCAGTGTAGGCTCATAGCCCCGGTCGGAATTGTTGCCGCACTGAACTGGGAAATGGATGCGTTCGCGTCCCGCCCGGCGGGAAATGATCAGTTGCTCTTCGAAACGACCGGCCCGGGTCCCGCTGCGGCGGCGGCAGGGGCCGAGCGGGCGGTGGCACGCGGTGCCGTCTGCCTGGTCAGCTGGGGTACGGCGGGCGCACTCGAGCACGGCAAACCCGGCGATATCGTGCTGGCCGAGCGTGTTCTGGATGAGTCGCTGCGGGCGATTGCAACCGATTCGTCACTCACCGAGGCCCTGGCGGAGGCCTTCGCGCCCATCGCGCCGATTTACCGCGGAACGCTTGCAAGCGCGTCCGTTCCGGTGACCTCGGTGGCGGATAAGCGCGCCCTGGCAGAGACCAGTGCCGCCATCGCGGTCGACATGGAAAGCGCCGCTATCGCTGACGTTGCATTCCGGTCGGGACTTCCCGTCGTGGTGGTGCGGGTCATCGTCGATCGTTGCGACCGTGCCGTGCCGGCCGCGGCGGTTGCCGGCATGGTTGGCGCGCGGGCGCGTCCGGACCGGGTACTGGCGGGCTTGTTAAGATCACCGGGAGAGACCGGCGACTTGATTGCGCTGGGCCTGGCGGCCCGCCGGGCGCGCCGAACGCTTCGCGGCTGTGCGCCGATCCTGGCGTCGCTCTTCGCCGGGCGCGGGTCTGATCGTATAACCGATATCGAACGATAATCTCTGGCGGAACTGATGAATACCCATTCAAAGCCGGGCCGGGCCCGCGCCGTTGCATTTGCTAACTTCGCCCTGATCAAGTACTGGGGCAAGCGCGATCCGGATCTGAACCTGCCTGACGTTGGGTCGATCTCGATCACGCTGGATGCGCTCTGGACCCGGACCCGGGTGGAACTGGACCCGGCGCTCGAGCACGACCGCTTCGAGCTCGACGGCCAGACGGCTGCGCCCGGCTCCAGTCGCGTTACTGCACTGCTGGACCGGATTCGCGAGATCGGCGGAAGCCGGCTACGTGCAAACGTTTCCAGCCGCAACAACTTTCCAACCGGTGCCGGCCTGGCGTCGTCCGCATCGGGTTTCGCGGCGCTGGTGACCGCGGCGGATCGTGCTTACGGTCTGGGGCTTGGCGCGGCCCGGCGCTCGGAGCTGGCCCGGATCGGTTCCGGGTCGGCCGCGCGCTCGATCTTCGGCGGATACGTGGAGATGCACCGGGGTCGGCTGCCCGACGGCAGCGACAGTATCGCCGAGCCGCTGGCGGCCGCAGGCGACTGGCCGCTCGAGGTTGTCATCGCGGTCAGCGACCGGGGCCGGAAGTCGGTGGGATCGACCGAGGGCATGCAGCGCACCGCGGAAACCTCGCCGTTCTACGCGGCATGGGTTTCGAACCAGCCAGGCGACCTGGCGGTGGCGCGGGCGGCCATTTCGAAGCGCGATTTCGACGCCCTCGCGGATGTTTCCGAGGCCAGCGCGCTGGCCATGCACGGCCTGGCCATGTCGGCCCGCCCTGGCCTTTTGTATTTCAACGCGACCACCATGGAATGCCTTCACCGGGTGCGCCGGTTGCGCGCCGACGGTGTGCCGGTGTTCTTTACCGTCGACGCCGGACCGCAGGTCAAGGCGATTTGCGCGCCGGAAGCCGCGGCGACCGTTGCCGCGGCGCTAGGCGAAGTCCACGGCGTTACCGAGATTCTGCGCGCCGGTCTTGGCGGCGGTGCCAGTTGCCTGGAAGAAGACGTGCAGGCACCTGCGTGAAAGGGGTCGAGGCCTCCGCGCCGGGCAAGCTTCTGCTGATCGGCGAATACGCCGTACTGGACGGCGCGCCGGCGCTGGTGATGGCGGTGAATCGTCGGGTCGATGTTCGGATCGAACCGCCCCCAGGGGGCGCGGGCAGGCTGAGCGCGCCCCAACTCGGCATTCTTCAGGCCGAAATGCGGATCGAGGCAGACCAGCTGCATTGCGACGCGACCGATGCCGACGCACTTGGACTTACCGGCAGACTGATCCCGGCCATCCTGTGTGCGCTTGGGCGAGCACCGGGAGAGATCGCCAACATCAACATCGAAATCGATTCGGGTGCGCTGTTCGAAGCCGCCGGAGGTCGGCGGGTGAAGTTGGGGCTGGGTTCCAGCGCGGCCGTGTGTGCCGCGCTGGCGGTCGGTTTGAGCGAGTGGTTCGAGGGTTCGACCGCCTCTGCAAATGCCGGCGATCGGCTGGATCGCTGGCTGCCGGTTTATCGCAAGGCGCTGGGCGCGCGGGCCAGCGGCGCGGACCTGGCCGCAGCGTTCTTCGGGGGTTTCAGCCGGTTCCGATCGAGCGGCGAGGCGGCGGAATGCAGGCCGGCGGACTGGCCCGAAACGCTTTGCTGGCGAGCAGTATGGACCCGCGAGGCCGCCCAGACCGTTGATTTCGTCGGCGCGTTCGACGGCTGGAAGCGAAGCGATCCGGCCGGGGCCGCCGGAATCCTTTCGCGCCTGAACGAGATTGCGCTTCGCGCTTCGGCAAACGCGGGTGACGTTACCGGGTTATTGGAGGCCTGCCGGGCTTACGCCGGCGCAATGGAAGCCCTGGAAGCGGCCATGGACGTGGAGATCATGACCGCCCCGCATCGGCGTCTGGCCGAGCTCGGTCGGCAATGCGGCGTGGTCTACAAGAGCTGCGGCGCCGGCGGCGGCGATCTGGGCATCGCACTGGCACGCGATCCGGACAGACTTCGGGCATTCGAGACCGGCGTCTCAGATCGCGGCGGTGTTCCGTTAAACTTGGCGATATCGGAAACCGGCGCCGAGCTTGCTAGGCGCCGCGCGCCCGAAACGGGCGAAGAAAACCAATAAGGAATCAGCGTGGCACGAATTCCAGAGTTCTACAAGCTGTCGGTCTCGCAGCGGGTTCGCGAAGTGCGCAAGCAGGGCCTGCTTTCGAACCAGGATTACCAGGCGCTGGTCAGCGGGGATCATACGCTGTCGATCCAGTCGGCCGACAAGATGATCGAAAACGTCATCGGCGTCATGGGTCTGCCGGTGGGACTGGGACTGAACTTCCTGATCAACGACAGGGAATACGCCATTCCGCTGGTGGTCGAGGAGCCCTCGATCGTCGCGGCGCTCAGTTCGGCGGCCAAGATCGCACGCGCCGGCGGCGGGTTTCGTGTCGAAAGCACCGACCCGATTCTGATTGGCCAGATCCAGGTCGTGGACGTGCCGCACCCGCAGCGGGCCAAGGCCGCGCTGCTGCAGCGCAAGAGCGAGATCCTGAACCTGGCCAACAGTCTGCACCCCAACATGGTGGCACGCGGTGGCGGCGCCAAGGATCTCGAGGTGCTGATCCATCCATCGTCGGGCCAGGGCGGCGACATGGTCGTGGCCCATCTGCTGGTCGACACACGCGATGCCATGGGTGCGAACCTGGTCAACACCATGTGCGAAGGGGTCGCCTCGCTGGTCGAGAACATCGCTGAAGGCAAGGTATTCCTCCGCATCCTTTCGAACCTGACCGACCGGGCGATGGTCAAGGCGCGCGTTTCCATTCCGCTGGAAGCGCTGGCCGGACGCGGCTTCGACGGCGAGCAGGTGCGCGACGGGATCATCCTGGCCAACGAATTCGCCTCGATAGACCCGTACCGCGCGGCAACCCACAACAAGGGCATCATGAACGGCATCGACGCCGTGGCGCTTGCTACCGGCAACGACTGGCGTGCCATCGAGGCCGGCGCCCATGCCTGGGCCGCCCGCGGTTCACACTACGCATCGATGACCCAGTGGACCCGCGGCGAAGACGGCTCGCTGGTCGGCCAGCTCGAGATCCCGCTCAAGGTCGGTATTGTCGGCGGACCGCTGCAGTCCAACCCCACGGTGGGCATGAACCTCAGGCTTCTGGGCGTCACCTCGGCGCGTGAGCTGGCCGAGGTGATGGGTGCTGTCGGGCTGGCGCAGAATTTCTCGGCGATTCGCGCGCTGGTCACCGAGGGCATCCAGCAGGGACACATGACGTTGCACGCGAGAAGCGTGGTGGCGGCGGCCGGGGCCACGCCGGAAATCTTCGAGACCGTCGTCGACCGGCTGATCGAATCCGGTGAGATCAAGGTCTGGAAAGCGCGTGAACTGATCGAGCAAGTGGCGAAGCCCCGCGTCGAGTCGGGTGAAGCGCCTGTGCAAAAAACCGAAACCGTCTCCGAGGAACGCAACGTTTCGGGCGGCCACGGCAAGATCATCCTGCTGGGCGAACACGCGGTGGTTTACGGCAGGCATGCGATCGCGACGCCGGTGCCGCTGGCCATTCAGGCCCACGTTCAGCGCGGCGGCGACGGGGTGCAACTGATCATCCCGCGTTGGGGCGTGGAGCAGCGCCTGCACAGAAGCGCCGAGAAACAGCATTCGTTCGAGAAATCCCTGGCGATGATCTTCAGAACTCTGGGCCTGGAGCGCGAAAGCATGCGAGTGGAGATCTTCCCCAACGTGCCGCGCGCGATGGGGCTGGGCGGCTCGGCAGCGATTGCGGTGGCCACGATTCGTGCGCTGGACCGATGCTTTGAACTCGGGCTGGACGACGAGCGCGTCAACGAACTGGCCTTCGAGTGCGAAAAGATCGCGCACGGAACCCCATCGGGCATCGACAATACGCTTTCGGTCTACGGCCAGACCATGCTTTTCCGATCCGGTGATTCACCGCTCCGCAAGGTGATCGAGGTCGACAGGGCGGTGCAGCTGGTGGTGGGCATCAGCGGTATCGAGAGCCTGACCGCTGCCACTGTGGCGCGCGTTCGCAAGGCGCGCGAGGCGCATCCCGAACTTTACGAAAAGATCTTCGACCAGATCGATTCCCTGGTGCTCGAGGGCGTGGATGCGCTGGTAGAGCACAAGCTCGAAACGCTGGGCGAATTGATGAACGTCTGCCAGGGCCTGCTCAACGCGATGCAGGTCTCGAGCTGGGAACTCGAGGAAATGATCCAGATCGCGCGCCGTCACGGCGCTCTCGGCGCCAAGCTCACCGGCGGCGGTGGCGGGGGCTCGATCATCGCGCTCTGTCCGCCGGAGCCGGGGGCCGCCGACCGTGTCGAAGCCGGGCTTCGTGAAGCCGGTTACCAGGCTATGCAGGTTACAGTGGGCGGGAAAGTCGATCATGGGTGAAGATGTGCGCGAAAAGGTATCTTTCGACGATGAGCCGCTGATTCTCGTCGACGAAAACGACAACGAGATCGGTTACCGGCCCAAGGCCGACTGTCACGCCGGCCATGGCACCTTGCACCGGGCCTTTTCGATATTCCTGTTCGACGATCGAAACAGGGTGTTGCTGCAGCAGCGTGCTGCGGGCAAGCCCCTTTGGCCGCTGTACTGGTCGAACAGCTGCTGTTCCCATCCGCGGCGGGGCGAATCGATGCAGCAGGCGCTGCATCGCCGACTCTACGAGGAGCTCGGGCTGGACGCCGAACTGGAGTTCCTCTATAAATTCATCTACCAGGCAGACTTCGCCGATGCGGGTGCCGAGCATGAGTTGTGCCATGTCTACATCGGCGCATCGGGTGGTGGCGAGGTCCGTGTTCACCCGGAAGAAATCGCCGACTGGCGCTGGGTGCCCGTGGATGAAATCACGCGCGAACTCGACAACCATCCCGAACGATACACACCCTGGTTCCATATGGAATGGAAGATCTTGATGGACCAGTGGCACAATCGAATAGAATCACTGTCGGAACGCGCAGCGGATTCATGAGGGACTGTCCCGACAACGCTGCGCTCACGTGCAATCCCGTGAAATGAAGCGACGTTTTTCCGGGTCAGCTCAATGAACAACGTCCCGGCAAATGAGCCGGTGACCGCCGATAAATCGAAAAGCAACTTGGAGAAACCATGGCAATTCCGATGATCCAGCAGTACCGGGTCGCTAAGTACCTGATGCAGAAGAAGCTCTCCGGTGAGAAGCGTTTTCCGCTGGTATTGATGCTGGAGCCTCTTTTCCAGTGCAATCTTGCCTGTGCCGGTTGCGGCAAGATCGACTATCCCAAGGACATCCTGCAAAAGCGGCTGTCGGTCGAGGATGCGCTCAAGGCGGTGGATGAATGCGGCGCGCCGATGGTGTCGATTCCCGGCGGCGAACCGCTGATTCACAAGGAAATGCCCGAGATGGTCCGAGGCATCATCGAGCGCAAGAAGTTCGTTTACCTGTGCACCAATGCGATTCTGATGAAGAAGAAGATGGACGAGTACGAGCCGTCGCCTTACTTCACCTGGTCGGTGCATCTGGACGGACTCAAGGAGCGCCACGACGATTCCGTCTGCCAGGACGGCGTGTTCGAAAAGGCGGTCGATGCGATCAAGACCGCGCTGGACCGCGGTTTCCGTGTGACCACCAACTGCACGCTGTTCGACGGCGAAGTGCCGGAGCATGTGGCCGACTTTTTCGACTACGCCACAGAGCTCGGCGTGGAAGGCATCACGGTATCTCCCGGCTTTACCTATGAACACGCGCCGCGCCAGGATGTGTTTCTCGGCCGCAACAAATCCAAGGAGTTGATGCGCGACATCTTCCGCGCCGGCAAGCAGCGCAAGTCGAAGTGGCCGATGAACCACTCGTCGCTGTACCTGGATTTCATCACCGGCAACCAGACCTACCAGTGCACGCCGTGGTCCAACCCGACCTACAACATCTTCGGCTGGCAGAAGCCGTGTTATCTGCTGGTCGACGAAGGTTATGCGTCGAGCTTCAAGGAACTCATGGAAGAGACGCCGTGGGACCAGTATGGCGTGGGCCGCAATCCAAAATGCGACAATTGCATGGCGCATTGCGGCTATGAAGGCACGGCCGTGGTCGATACGTTCAACCACCCTGTCAAGGCGCTCGGCGCCTGGATGCGCGGGCCGAAGACCGAGGGTGAATACGCCCCGGATCTCCCGACCTACGACCAGGCCCAGCGCGACCAGCGTATCCCGCTGCAGGTGGTTCAGGACTGACCCCAATGACCGGCCTCGCGCTGGTCGCCGCAGCGCTGTGGCTGATCGTGCTTCTGCTGCCATGGCGTCCATGGAGTACGCGCGAAAGAATCGAACCGCTTGCTCCGTCGGGCATTCGGCCTGCTGAAGCGTCCGGTGCAGTCACTGTTCTCATACCGGCCCGCAACGAGGCCGCGACCATACGCGATACGGTGGTGTCTGCCATCGAACAGTCGGGGATCGAGCGTGTCGTCGTGGTCGACGATCAGTCTGAAGACGACACGGCCGAAATAGCCGCCTCGGTCCCGGGTGTCGACGTAATCCGGGGCCGGCCGGCGCCGGCGGGATGGTCGGGAAAGCTCTGGGCCCAGCAGCAGGGGTTGGAGAAGATCGATTCGCCGCTGGTGCTGTTGATCGACGCCGACATTCGACTCACGGCCGGGATCGTTCCGGCGCTTTCGGAAAAGCTCGAGCGCGAGCGACTCGACCAGGTGTCGGTCATGGCCAGACTGCCGGCATCGAGCTGGCCGGAGAAGCTGATGCTGCCGGCGTTCGTTTATTTCTTCAAACAGCTATATCCCTTTGCCTGGGTCAACCGCAGCGATCGGCCATTCGCAGCAGCGGCCGGCGGCTGCGTACTGGTTCGCCGTAAGATGATGGAACGTATCGGCGCCTTCGAAGTCTGGAAGGATGCGTTGATCGACGATTGCG
>DATFJJ010000381.1:0-3491 GCA_035269245.1 Wenzhouxiangellaceae bacterium
CGCGCGAAAAGGCCGAACGGCGCACTGGCCATCCTGCTGCACGGCTGGGAAGGCAGCGTGGATTCGAACTACCTTCTGGATACCGCGCTGGCCCTGGACGCGGCCGGGTTCGATACGTTTCGGCTGAACTTCCGCGACCACGGCGATTCGCACCACCTCAACCCGGGGCTCTTTCATTCGTGCCGGCTCGAGGAAGTGCTGGAGGCGGTCGGACAGGTGGCGACGGCGCACCGGGGAGGGCCGGTTTTCCTGGGCGGGTTCTCGCTGGGCGGGAATTTCGCTCTCAGGGTTGCGCGCCACGCGCCGGACGCCGGCTACCGGCTGGACCGGGTGATTGCCGTCAGCCCTGTGATTCGGCCGAAGAACGTGCTGGCCGCGCTGGCTGACGGCTTTCCGATCTACGAGCAGTACTTCGTGCGCAAATGGCGCAGGTCGCTGACGCGCAAGCAAAGCCTGTACCCGGAGCGGTACAATCTCGACGCCTGGTTCAAGCATCGAAACCTGGCCGATCAGACCAGCCATCTGGTGGACGATTACACCGAATTCCCGAACCTGGATGCATATCTCGAAGGGTATTCGATTGCCGGTGACTACCTGGCCGGCCTGGAAATTTCGAGCCTGGTGATTACGGCGGCGGATGATCCGATCATCCCGATTTCCGATTTTCAGGCATTGTCCCGGCCCGAAGCGCTGGAGCTGGAAATCTGGCCGCACGGCGGTCATTGCGGATTCCTCGCCAACTGGCGACTGGAATCATGGATTGAACAACGAATCGTGAGTGATTTATGTCAGCACCTGACGCCGGTCTGAACCGGCAGGCGATGAAGCATTACCAGACCGGTCACTTCCGCGAGGCCGAGCAGCTGTTCCGGCGCCTGTTGCAGCAGGACCCGAAAAACTGGCAGTTCGCGCTGATGCTCGGCCTCAGCCGTCATTCGCAGGGCGATTCCGACGAAGGATTCAAGTGGGTCAAGCGCTCGGTCGAGCTCGGCGACGGTCAGCCGTCCACGCATTATTACTACGGTCGGTTGCTGACCGACTCGGGCAAGCCTTCGGCCGCCCGGGAGCAGTTCGCCCAGGCCATTGCGCTGGACCCCAATCATGTCGAAGCCCGCACCGGCATGGGGCTGGTTTCGCTGATCTCCGGCGATCACAAGCGCGCGGTCGGCGAGCTCAAGACCGCGCTGCGCGCCAATGCCAAGTACATTCCCGCGCTGCTGGCCCTGGCGCGCGCGCTGGTCGACCTGGAGCAGTTCGACGAAGCCTGGCCGTATGCCAACAAGGCGCTGCAGGCCGCCCCGGAAAGTGCGGTTCCGCAGGAAATCATGGGGCGCGTGCTGTTCGGGATGGGTCAGCTGGACCCGGCCGAAAAGTGCTTCCGCAACGCGCTTTCGTTCAGGCCCGATCATGGCGAACTGCACGCGCGTCTGGCCGACGTGCTGCGGGTGCGGCATCGCGATCAGGATGCCTTGCAGCACTACGTCAAGGCGCTGGAAAGTCAATACGGCGGGCCCGAGGTCGTCATCAATGCCTCGGTGTGTCTGGAGCGCATCGGCGATGTGCCCCAGGCGCGCATGCTGCTGCAAAAAGCCGCCGGGCGTTGGCCCGAAGACCGTTCCATCTTGTTACGCCGGGCCGAACTGGCGCTCGTCGGCGGCGAGCCCGATGCTGCGGGCGAGATATTGGCGAAGCTTGACCAGGCCGCGCCCGAGGTAGTCATGATGCAGGCGCGCCTGGCCGATGCCAAAGGTGATTCGGTGAGTGCGCGTGACATGCTCGAACGGCTGGTGGAGGCCGATACCGAAGGCGAGCATCGGCAGGCCCGACTGCTGCTGGCCCGAATGCGCTCGAATGTCGATCCCGACGATATTGAATCGGCCCGCGAGCCGATTGCATCGCTGCTCAAGCGCGACCCGCCAGTGCCCGACGCGGTGCTGGTGTGGGCGATGATCTGCGAGAACGCCGGCGATTTCAGCGCGGCCTGCCAGGCGCTCGAGGATCTTTTGGCAAGCGATTCGGTCAGCGACCAGGACCGGCCCGTCCTGCACAACCGGCTGGCCAACTGTTACGACAAGGCCGATGAAAAAGCGCTGGCCTGGGCCAACTGGCAGAAAGGCGCCTGGCGCACTGCGCCGCACGCCCAGCGGCTGGGAGCCCAGCGCAGTTCCGGCGTGCTGGACGCCTGGCTTGCGCACGATTTCAATGAATTCGATGCGCGAGCCTTCGACGACGGCTTTCCCGAGCCGGTCGTCATCGCCGGCTGGGCCGGAAGTGGTCGCGAAATCCTGCTGACGCCGCTCGCCGGGCATCCTCAGGTGGCCGTGCTGGATCCGCAGGGCGAAACCCGACGGCTCGAGGCGCTGGGCCTGCCGGCCGAGCCGGCTTCATTGCTCGGCGCTGCGAGGGAGACCATGCAGCTGGCGCGCAAGCGCTTCATGCGCGGCATCCAGCGCGGCGAGCCACCGGCCGTCACGCTCGAAACCGGGTGGTGGGAAGCCTCGGCCATTCCGGCCCTGGTCCGCCATTTTCCCGGCGCCACCATCGTGCTTCCGGTCGTCGATCCGGCCGACCTTGCGCTGCAGTGGCGGGTCGAAGGCTACGCCGATGTCGACAAGATGGTGGAGGTATACCGGAAGGAGCTCGAGCTTTGGCGCCGCATGCGCGACAAGCTCGACCTGAACGTCATCGAGATCGGGCGCAGGGAACTGCTCGAGGATGCCGCGGGAACCTTCGATCGTCTGTGCAATGAACTTGGTATCGAGCCCGCCCCGGCTGCCCGTGAACTGGCCGTCCGGATCTGCGACGCTACGCGCTTTGTCGCCGAGGGCCGCGGCTCGCGCTACGAGCCCATTGCCGAGAAGAGCTGAGACCGTGGCCGAGACTGAGACCGAGACGCCGATCAACGTGTTGGGCGAAAGGCTGGAGACCTGCTCGAACACGCCGCTGACCGGTTTTTTCCGGGATGGTTGTTGCAACACTTCGGACCAGGATGCCGGTCGCCACACCGTATGCGCGGTGATGACTCGCGCGTTCCTGGACTTCAGCCGAAGCCGCGGCAACGACCTGGCGACGCCGAACCCGGCCGTCGGGTTTCCCGGCCTCAAGGCCGGTGACCGCTGGTGCCTGTGCGCAGCGCGCTGGCTGGAAGCCTACCGCAACGATTGCGCCCCGCGCGTCGTGCTGGCGGCGACCCACCGGAAGACGCTGGAGCTGGTGCCGCTGGCGGCGCTCAAATCGCATGCGCAGGGAATTGAGCACTGATGCCGGCCGATCCCAACGCCGAAACGGGCTCGCGCTTGTCGTTGTCATTGTCGTTGCAACCGATTCGTAATCTTCGGTGCGGTATTCTGGCGCGATGACAAGAGGGAACCCCGTTTTTCGCATCTGCCTGATGGTGCTGGCCGCCACGCTGCTCGCCTCGTGCTGTCCCGTGGACCAGACCGACGAGCGCGGCTGGCCGAAGGAACTCGTGCTCGGCCTGGTGCCGGCGC
>DATFJJ010000382.1:0-4119 GCA_035269245.1 Wenzhouxiangellaceae bacterium
CCGGGTCGCTAACGTGGCCGGGGTTGAATTGTCGGAATCAGAATCGTTGGAATCAGAACATCCGGATTCATGAAGGCGGCTCTGAGCCGTCGTTTTTTTTCTTTTTCCTGCGTACGCTGCCAATGGCCACAGTGGCAATTAGCATCAGGATCTCGTCGACGAACGGAATCGGATCCGGCACCAGCAGGTTGGCGATGAACAGGACCGCGCCCAGCAGCATCAGGGTCGGAAAGCGACGGCGTTCCAGAAATCGGCGGATAAATTTTGGAATCATGGGAAAATTCGGGTACTGAAGCGATTTGAGTCTTCCTGAAGTATGCCAATAAAACTACTGCAAATCTCGGATTGCCACTTGGCACGCGATCCAGCAGCTTCCTACCGGGGCTGGAACGCCGACGCCAACTTCGACCGCATGATCGAACCGGCGCGGCGCTGGGCGCCGGACCTGCTGGTGCTCACCGGCGATCTGTCCGAAGACGCCAGCATCGAAAGTTATTGCAGGATTCGCGACTGGGCATGCCGCGTCGAGTGTCCGGTGGCCTGGATTCCCGGCAATCACGACGAGCGGGGCGCGATGCTGCCGGTTTTCGAGGAGGCTGGATTTAGTTCGGGACCCGTCGTAGAGGCCGGATCGTGGCAGCTGGCACTGCTGGATTCGACCTGGCCGGACGATCCGGGCGGGGAACTGGACGAGGCCCGACTGAAGCCCCTGGCCGAGTTGGACGGCGGTCGTCCGGTGGGCATCTTCGTCCATCATCAGCCGATTCCGGTCGGTGCGGCCTGGATCGACAAGGTGGGGATGCGATCGGCCGGCCGGCTCTGGGCGAGAGTGAGAGAACTGCCTTCGGCCCGCTTCATTGCTTTCGGCCACGTCCACCAGCGATTCCGGCAACAAGTCGATGGCGTCGAATGCCTGGCATGCCCGTCGACCGCAGCCAACAGCCTCCCCGGCACCCCGCGTTTTTCAGCCGGCGAAACCACCCCGATGGCGCGGTGGTTCGTGCTGGGCGAAGACAATTTCCGCAGCGGCTATCTCGCCGCGTAAGGGTATCGGCCGAGAAAGTCAAAAGCGATCAACCACGAAGGGCACGAAGACCACGAAGGAGAAGGCGAGCGCACGCGCCGCAAGGCGGCAGAGGCTCGCGCAGCAGTTCAAGGCAAATTTATGAACCCGCCTCATCAGCTGCCGCGGCGTCGCGATCGAGTCTCTGCCGGTGGCCGCCGGTGCGCAGGAAGCGCAGTGTACATGCGGGGTACATGAGGATTCCGAGCACAGCCGGATATCGAAATGAGGTTTTGCTGTATTAGGCAGGAAGAACGCTTCCAGAGCGTAGCGAGCGAGTCTCTGCCGGTGGCCGCCGGCGCGCAGGAAGCGCAATGTACATGCGGGGTACATGAGGATTCCGAGCACCGCCGGACGCCGGCAGAGGCTCGCGCAGTAGCTCTGGAAGCGTTTTTAGAATTCGACCATTTCGAAGTCTTCCTTCCCCGCCCCGCAATCCGGACAGACCCAGGATTCGGGCACTTCGTCCCAGCGGGTTCCCGGCGCAAGGCCACTGTCGGGATCTCCCATTTCTTCGTCGTAGATCCAGCCGCAGACGACGCACATCCATTTCTTGAAGGGTTCAGCTTCGCTCATAATGATCTAATCTGATGATTTTCCGAATAGCGCGAAATTGTAGATGAATCCTTCCCGGCTTGCTGACACGCGCGGACTTTATGCCATTACGCCAGAAGGGCTCGATGACGCCTCACTGCTGAAATCCGCGTCCAGGGTGCTTTCCGGAGGCGCGGTTGCAATCCAGTATCGAGCCAAGTCGCGAGCGAACCGTGAAACCGCTCGTGCGCTGGCCGATTTGTGTCGCAGGTATGGGGCGATGCTGATCATCAATGACGACCCGAAGCTGGCCGCCGCTGTCGACGCCTCCGGTGTTCACCTTGGCCGCAGCGACAAATCGATAAAGGAGGCCCGGAGAGAGATGGGCTCCAGCCGGATCATTGGCGTTTCCTGCTACGGCGACCTGGAGCGCGCACGCGATCTAGCCGCCCGCGGCGCGGATTATCTGGCCTTCGGCAGCATGTACGCGTCGCCGACCAAGCCCGATGCGGTGCGCTGTCGGCCGGAAATTCTGACTGCCGCGCGACGTCTCGGCAAGCCGGTAGTCGCGATCGGCGGTATCACCCTGGAGCGTGCTCCCGAACTGATCGATGCCGGCGCCGATCTGCTGGCCGTGATTTCGGACCTTTTCGATGCTCCCGACATCGAAGCCCGGGCTGCGGCCTATTCCCGGCTTTTCGACTGAAGTATTCGTGATCGCCGATTTCGGAATCTCAAATAATCACGAAACCCGTCCACACCGACCGAAGCCCGTGACTTTTGGCAGACGTTTCGTCGACGCGCCTGGTGCACAATCGCCGGCGGGGAGCTTGTTCATCAATCAGGAATTTTCAAATGAAAGTGCATTTTCGAATTGCGTTCATGGCGCTGCTGGCTTTGACGGGCCTGCAGGCGCAGGGTCAGGACGGCCCGGAGCTTGTCACCGAGGTGGAGGGCATCAGCGAATACCAGCTCGAAAACGGCATGAAAGTGCTGTTGATGCCCGATTCCAGCCGGCCGACCACCACAGTCAACGTCACCTATTTCGTCGGCTCCAAGCACGAGAGCTATGGCGAGACGGGGATGGCTCATCTTCTGGAACACCTGGTTTTCATGGGCACGCCCGATCACGCCGACATCAAGAAGGAAATCTCCGAGCGCGGCGGTTTCGCCAACGGCACGACCTGGTGGGAGCGGACCAACTATTTTCAGACGCTGCCCTCGGAGGTCGAGAATCTCGAATGGGCGCTGCGGATGGAAGCCGACCGCATGGTCAACTCTTTCATTTCGGCCGAGGATCTCGAGAGCGAAATGACGGTGGTGCGCAACGAATTCGAAATCGGCGAGAACAACCCGTTCCGCGTGCTGCTCCAGCGCGTCATGGCCACCGCCTACGAGTGGCATGGCTACGGTCGTTCGACCATTGGCGCCCGTGCCGACCTGGAGAACGTGCCGATCGATCGCCTGAAGAACTTCTACGAGACCTACTACCAGCCCGACAATGCGATGGTCATAATTTCGGGCAATTTCGAGTCCGGTAAAGCGCTCGAACTGGCCGAACAGTATTTCGGCGCCATTCCGGCGCCCGAGCGCACGCTGGACAACAAGCTTTGGGAGACCTACACCCGCGATCCTTACCAGGACGGCGCGCGTGAGGTCACGGTTCGCCGTTCCGGAAGCGTACCGACGCTGATGGCCGCCTACCACGTGCCGTCTGCGCTGCACGACGATTTCGCCGCGGTCGAGGCGCTGAGCTTCGTACTCGGCGACAGCCCGTCGGGACGCCTGTACAAGGCCCTGGTCGAGCCCGGCATCGCCAGCCAGGTCGGTTCCATCGTGTTCCGCCTGCCCGAGCCGTCGTTGCTGCTGGTATATGCCAACCTGCCTGAGGACGGCGATCTGGAAAAGGCGCGGGAAATCACGCTGGAGACGCTGGCCGGCCTCGAAGCCAATCCGCCGACCGAGGAAGAGGTCAAGCGCGCGGTAGCATCGCTGACCAGCGACATGGAACGAACCCTGAACGACAGCAGCCGGGTCGGCATCGGCCTTTCGGAATGGGCTGCCGCCGGCGACTGGCGCATGCTGTTCCTGCACCGCGACCGGCTCGAGCAGATCACCGCCGAGGACGTCCAGCTGGCGGCAGAAACCTACGTCGTGCGCGACAATCGCACCGTGGGCCGCTTTATTCCCGAAGACGAACCGAAGCGCGCCGTCATCGCCCCGACGCCCGACGCGGGAGAGCTGCTGGCCGGTTACGAAGGCCGCGAACAGCGTTCGGAAGGCGAGGATTTCGAGGCTACGCCCGAAAACATCGAATCCAGAGTGGTTCGCTTCGAGCTGAGCAACGGTACCGAAGTTGCACTGCTGCCAAAGCGCACGCGCGGCGAGCGCGTCAGGGGCTCGATCACGATGCGGATCGGCAACGAGGAAGCGCTGACTGGACTGGGCAGTATCCCGTCGGCCACCGCCAGCCTGCTCAATCGCGGCACCGAGAACTACACCCGCCAGCAGATCGCCGACCG
>DATFJJ010000383.1:0-2445 GCA_035269245.1 Wenzhouxiangellaceae bacterium
GGTCGGCAACAGTACTTTCGACAGTGGAATCCTGGTCAAAGGGTCGTCCAACGACATCAACTTCAATGACATCGGCTTTGCCGCCGGAATTGGCGACGTCGGTAACGCGGGAGCTGGTGTTCGCCTGATATTCGAATCCAATGACAACCTGATCCAGGGCAACAGGATCCTGAACAATGATGGCCCGGGAGTCGAATTCAACGGTAATTCGGGATTCGGCAACACGATCTTCGGCAATTCGATCCGACGAAACGCAGGCATAGGCATTGACTTCCTCGAGTTCGAACTGGGCATCGGCAGCGTTCGCGGCCATACCGAAAACGACCCGGGCGACGGAGATTTCGGGTCCAACCTGTTCATGAACCACCCCGAATTCGGCGAGGCCGTACCGCTTCCGGGAACAGATCCGATAGAGACAGTAGTTACCTTCAAGGTCGATTCGGACCCGGCCAACCAGGCCTATCCGATTACCGTGGATTTCTATCGCGCCGACGCCTACGGAGAGTTCAGCGGCGGTGCATTCATGACAAGCGCGGTATACGACACCTTCGGTGCAGAGGAAACGGTGACGTTGACGCTGCCGCCCGGCATCGGAATAGCGCGGCACTTCACCGCACTGGCCACCGATGCCGACGGCAACACCAGCGAGTTCGCGCCGGCCCGTTCGCTGGGAGAAGTGCTGTTTCGAGACGGCTACGAGCCATGATGGGGACCGCGTCGTTCCGGATCCTGGACCTGGAAATGCCGTTCAAACAGATCAAGCAGCCGAGTGATGAACCGCTGCACAATCCGCCGGAATCATGGAATTTCATCACGGTCGCCGGCCGATCAGCGAAGCGGCGCGACTTGCCGACATGAGCCGCGATTCGCGAGCAACGGATATCCTTTGTCGCCGGCCCGGCAGGACGAAGATCGACCGTCAGTCCGGATTGCGCTCCAGCGCCACCAGCCAGGCGCGCGCACGCTCCCACTTCCGCTGCACGGTGCGCCGCGAAATGTCCAGCGCCTCGGCCGTCTCGTCCAGCGTGTAGGCGGCGAAGAAACGACACTCCACGATCCGGACCATTTCCGGATCCAGCTTCTCGAGGCGCTCGAGCAACTGGTCGACAATCGCAACCTGTTCGGCGCGCGCCGGACCATCGTCGGGCAGGTGCGCCAGGTCGATGTCGGCGCGAATGTGCTGACGCTTGGCCGCGAACATGCCGCGCGCATAATCGACCACGATCTGGCGCATGGCCTGGGCGGCGATCGCGAAATAATGCCGCCTGTCCTCCCACTCGAGCGCCGCCGCGCCCTCCAGTTTTGCGTAGCCCTCGTGTACCAGTGCCGTAGTGTTCAGCGTCTGGCCGGGACGCCAGCGTGCCAGCTGGTTTCTGGCGATTTTCTTCAGGTCGTCGTAGACCAGCGGCATGACCGAGGCCGCCGCTCCCTGTCGGCCGTCGTGAGCGGCCCGCAGCAGGCGCGTGATCTCGCCCGCCTCGTCGTTGCCTGGAGCACCTTCATGCCGTTCTTGCCGACCGACTGCGGCGCTGTCTTCGTTTTCATCTTCACGACGATCGTCCCCGCGCTTTTTCACCCAGCCTCCTAATCCATTACCATCTATCGAAGCTTAAACGCAGCGCGACGCCGGGTCCAGAACCCGATTGGGTCGCATTCGGGGTGAACAGCAGTGAATCCAGAACAATGGGCGCGTGTCGATGCCGCGCTTGAGCATTTGCTCGAAGACAAGCCGGTCGATCTGTCGACGTTCTCGAAGGCCGAGCGCGAGCTCCTGGACCGACTGCTGGCGTCGGCACGCGGCGCAATAGCCGGCCTGGACACGCCTCCGGCCGACGACCAGGCACTGGCTTCCGAACTGGTTGCCGCGCTGGCCGAACTCGACGGCATCGAGCCGGGATCCAGCGTCGGCGCGTTCCGCATCATCGAAAGAATCGGCGCGGGCGGCATGGGCGTGGTTTTTCTTGCCGAGCGGGCCGAGGGCGGCTTCGACCAGCGGGTGGCGCTCAAGCTGCTCGCCCGCGATTCCGTCGACGCCGGGGCGGTGAGGCTGTTCGAACGTGAACGCAGATTGCTGGCGCGCCTGGAGCATCCCGGCATTGCACGCTTGATCGATGGCGGTCTTACCGAGCGCGACCGCCCGTGGTTCGCCATGGAATACATCGACGGCGAACCCATAGCGCAATATGCCGACAGCCGCAGACTTGGCATACGAGACCGGGTCGAGCTGTTTCTTCAGGCCTGCGACGCACTCGACCACGCGCATCGTCAGCTGATACTGCACCGGGACATCAAGCCGGCGAACGTGCTCGTGACGTCCTTCGGTCAGGTCCGACTGGTGGACTTCGGCCTGGGGCGACTGCTCCAGTCGGAGGATGAGTCGCTTTCGGCCGAGACGACCATAGCCGCCGGCCGAATGACGCCTGGCTATGCCAGCCCGGAGCAGGC
>DATFJJ010000384.1:0-2021 GCA_035269245.1 Wenzhouxiangellaceae bacterium
GATCGAGCAGTACATGCGCCATCTCGTGGCCGACGGCGAAATAGAGCTCATCCAGTGATCTGGACATTTCCAGAAAGCCACGCGGGATCACAATCGTCGCGCCGGGAGTCACGCTGGGCGACGGATTCGAAGAGTCGGTAACCGCAATATTGATTTCAGGCGCATTGCTGGGCCATTGCTCGAGCAATTGCCCGACTACTGACGCCAGTCGCTGATTCATGGCCGGATCACTGATGACAGCGGCATTGCCGATCGAAGCCGGAAAAGTGGGATCCGAGAAGCCACCGGGCACCCTGAAGTCATTCTCCGGTGACCCTTCCGCGGCCTGCTGGCGGCGTTGCCTGAATGCCGAATAGTCAACTTCGTCTGCATCGACCGACTCAATGACCGGTCGCTCAGGCGTTGTGTCCTGGCCGACCACGGGTATCGATTGACAGCCGGCAAGCAAGGCCAGGAGCCCGCCCGGAATCAAGCTCGCCACCACCCGCGCCCAAAGACGGTTGCAGCGGCCCGTCAGGTGCTGCCTATTTGAACGCGCCCCGCTGATCATCGACACGAGAACAATGCATGTGGCGCATGGGTATCTTCATTTCTGCCCGGCGGCGGTGCCGGAGGCGCGTCGCCAAGACAGACACTTTCGCTCGAGAAATCTGAAAGCATCAGCTGTGTCCATGCATCTTGGGGCCGTACCTCGATATCGGTCGCCAGCACGAAAATATCTTCCTCGCAACCGGGGACATGAAGCTGCGCCTTCATCTCCTCCGGCGAAAAACTGATGACCTTGACGACCCCTGAGTCTGAGGCCTTCTCCAGGTCAGCCCGCGTCAATAAGCCGGCCTTCTTGTTGTCGATGCCGTAGTAGCTGATCTCGCTCCTGCGCAGATCAGCGACCACAAACTCGTCCGGCAACCCGTCGCCGAGCACGGCTCGGGCCAGCACGAGGGCAGATAGAAAAACAAGACCTTTGAGCATCACGATCTCCACTGCGAAAACAACGCGCTAACGGATGCTATGCCGAACACCCCGATCGGATCCTCAAGAAATCATCAAGAAAATTAATTCCTATAAATCAGTATCCTGGATCTACCTTCCGCCTGGAGTCGACACCAATACACTTTTTTCCAGCGGCCCGGAATGCCCTTGAACACCGCCTTGACCTGGGGCAAACTATGTAGCGGGAGCGATGGCAATCACAAATCGGGGAGTAAAGCGCGATGTCATCGAATGGCGAGCAGCACTATCGCTGGAGCTTCGGCGCCGGCGAATTCGACGAAGCGACACACAAATTCACGATCCACGGCAGACCGGTCGGCCTGGAGCCCAAGCCGCTGAGACTGCTGGCGCTGCTGTTGCGCAACGCCAGGGAAGTGGTCACGCGCGCGGAGATCCAGGCCGAGGTCTGGGACGACCGGGTCACGGTCGCCAACACGATCCCGACGGCGATCGGCAAGCTGCGCAAGGCCCTGACCGACGACTGCACCGTCAAAATCGAGACCGTGCCGCGCAGCGGGTATCGCTTGACCGGCGAGGTCGAGCGCGTCGCGGTCGGCCGGGTCGCGCCGAACCGTCTGTCGTTGGCCGTCGGCGAGCCGGTGCCGCTGCGGCCGGACTGGATTCTTGCCGAGCAGATCAACGCGACGGCCTACAGCGATATCTGGCTGGCCCGCGATGCCTCCGGGACCCATCAGCGCGTGTTCAAGTTCGCCGTCGACGGCGGACGGCTCTCCCGGCTCAAGCGCGAGGCCGCGCTGAACCGCCTGCTCAGCGACGATCTCGGGCCGCGCGACGACATCGCGCCGATGGCCGATACCAATTTCGCCGAACCGCCCTTCTTTCTGGCCTACGAGTACGAGGGCGTCAACCTGCGCGAATGGGCCGCCCATGGCACGCGCTTCGCCGACATGTCCAGGCACGAGCGGCTTGCCCTGTTCACCCGGATCTGCACGGCCGTGTCCGCCGCGCACGGCATCGGCGTACTGCACAAGGACATCAAGCCGGACAATATCCTGATCGCCGAGCGT
>DATFJJ010000385.1:0-4080 GCA_035269245.1 Wenzhouxiangellaceae bacterium
CCCACCACGCCGCGGATGTCGTAGGCGCGGAAGATCGAGGCGGGTGGCACCACGGGCGCCGGCTCTTCCTGCTCGAGCGCCGCAGCCTGGAGCTCGGCATCTGTTCCGCCTTCCGAAGCCGTCTCGGTCGATGATGCCGCCGATCGCGACCCATCGGTGCTGGCCGCATCGTCATCCACCAGCGAACGCAGCATCTGGCTGATCTCGTTCTGATCGTCTTCGGGCGCGTCGGGATCAAACAGCAAGTCGTCGTCTTCACCGGTTTCCGGATGGTCTGCCTGCTCCTGTCCGGGCTGTTCCGGCGGAGAGCCCGCCTGACGCAGCTCGGGGGCGCCGTAACTGCGTTGCGCCGCGCTGTGGCGACGGGGTTCACCATCGGCGGTCAGCGACTCATCACCCGGGATTGGTGCATCGTCGAGTCCGGCGCCGGCATCTTCGTCGGCAGCCGGCTCGGTTTCGAAAGCCGGTTCCAGGGTTGCCGGGTCCAGAACTTCGGTACCACGGCCAGGCTCGGCACGGCTCTTTGCCGGCGGCTCGGGTTCCGCTTTGTCCGGGGCCGAAGCCGCGGAGGATTCGGGCGGCTCGGCCACCGGTTCGTCTTCATCCGGTGCGGAAGCCGGGGCGCCTCCCGCAACGCCCCGCCTCGATCGACCAGTGATGAGCAGCCCAAGCACCGCGATGAGAATGCCGATACCGGTAACGCCTGCCAGCTGCAGGGTCGACATGGGACCAATGACCGAAGAGCGATACCAGGCAAGCCTGAAAAGCGAACCGGCAATGGGCAAGGACTCGTTCGCTGAACCGAACCCGGAGCCGAATTGATCAAGAATGGTCTCGTTACCGTCTGCAACCTGGACCAGCCTCATCGCCTGGACGGAATCTGGCAGGCTTACCCGATTTTCCAGAACGCTGACCGGAAACGTCACCAGGACCACCGCGCTGCGCCCGTCCTCCGGGTTCAGTCGTCCAGCTACGGCGAGGTATTCGTCGGGTGTGCCGGCAAAGTGCACTTGCGCCGGCACCGAGCCCTCGGTGCGCGCTTTCAGCATCATCTCCAGTGCGGCAAAACCACTGCCGGGAAATGCGGAAAGATTGACTTCCTCTACCGCCTGTTGTGCAACAACGACGTTGAGCACGTTCCCCACCCCCTGCGCGCGCAACGCCGAAACCATTTCATCACGCTCACGGGCACCTTCGGTCGGCGCAGCGACTTCCGCGAACTGTTCGCTGGAAATGGACTGGCGAATGGACGCAATCTGCTGCTCGATCTGGCGGACCTGGGTGCGCGCGTCCTTGCCGGCGGCTTCCAGCGCCAACCTGGCCTGCAGGCTGTTCCATACCAGGTAGGCTCCAAGAACCAGCACCGCAAGCCCGAAGGCCAGGAGGAAAAGGCCGAGCAACCTTGGCAACGCTCCATCCCCGTGTATTTTCATCGAGACCTGCCGCATGCTGTTCTCGCTTTCCCGGTAATTCGAATGTCAGTGGGTGCCGGTATGCCCGAAGCCGCCCGCCGCGCGCGTGGAGTCCCTGAACGCTTCGACCGGCTTGAGTTTGACCTGCACCACAGGTAGCAGAACCAGCTGAGCGATTCGCTGCCCGGGTTCTATCGTGATGGTTTCCTGTCCCCGGTTCCAGCACGGCATCTTGACCGGACCCTGGTAGTCGCTGTCGATAAGGCCGACCAGGTTACCCAATACGAGCCCCTGTTTATAGCCCAGCCCCGACCGCGGAAGCAATACCGCGGCCAGCGAAGGATCGTCCAGGTGAATGGCAAGGCCGGACGGCACCAGCGCCGTCCCCCCGGGCTCGAGCGTGATCGGCGCGTCGATCATCGCGCGCATGTCCATGCCCGCCGAACCTTCGGTGGCATAGGCCGGCAGCGGCCATTCGGTGCCGATTCGCGGATCCAGGATCCGGACTTCGAGCTCCCTCATTCAGACTGACTCCCTTGCTTCGACTGTAATCGTTCGATTATCACTTCGACCAGCCTGCGGGCCAGGTCGCGCTTGGACGCCGAGCCGAGGTCCCATTCCCGGTCGCTGGAATAGACCACCAGCGAATTCTCGCAGGCGTCGAAGCCGCAGTCGTCTCCGACCATGTTGGCGGCGACAAGGTCCAGATTCTTGGCAGCGAGCTTGCCGCGCGCGTTTTCGGCCACCTCGCTGGTTTCGGCGGCAAAGCCGACCACGAAAGGCCGCGGCGACATTCCCGCCACCTCTTTCACTATATCCGGGTTCGGCACCAGCTCCAACGCCATGCTGTCGCCGCTGCGCTTGATCTTCTGCTCACTGCGCGCCGCCGGCCGATAGTCTGCCACGGCGGCGACCGAAACGAAACCGTCGGCGGGCAGCTGGTCCATCACCGCTTCACGCATCTCGGCGGCTGTCCTGACGTCGATGCGTTTGATCCAGCCACGCGCCGACAGGTGCACCGGCCCGGCGACCAGGAACACATCGGCGCCGGCATCTGCCAGCGCCTCGGCCACGGCAAAACCCATCTTCCCGGAGGAACGGTTTCCGATGAAGCGCACCGGATCGAGCGCCTCGTAGGTGGGGCCGGCGGTGACCACGAAACGTTTGCCTTTCAATCGATTTGATCCCGCGGCAACCGCCATGGCAATCTCGTCGGGCGCCAGCATTCGACCGTAGCCCTCTTCGCCGCAAGCCTGGCTCCCGGAATCAGGGCCCAGAATCCGCGCCTCTCGCTGTTGCAGGGTCGAGATGTTCTCGCGCACCGCCGGGTGATCCCACATGACGTGGTTCATGGCCGGAGCCAGCCACAGCCGGGCGCGGCTGGCCAGCACCGTGGTGGTCAACAGATCGTCGGCCATGCCGCCGGCGAGCCGTGCCAGCAGGTCTGCGGTGGCCGGGGCGACGACGATGTCGTCGGCCCAGCGGGCCAACTCGATGTGGCCCATGCCGGCTTCGGCCTCGGCGTCCAGGAGCGTTTCGTGCACGCGGTGGCCGCTGACCGCCTGCAGCGTCAGCGGCGTGATGAATTCCTTCGCGCCGCGGGTCATCGCCACGCGCACCTCGCAACCGTGCTCGCGCAGGCGCCGCACCAGCTCGGGCGTCTTGTAGGCAGCGATGCCGGCAGACACGCCGACCAGCACCCGGCGCGCCGAGTCAGCGTTTTCCCGGGGAGAAAGGGTCATTTTCCTACCCACATCCGGGAATTTTGCCGATGGTGCCCTGGATTGCCTGAGGCCATGCTTTGCAGCCTGTCATGAATACCGAAGGGAGAATTGTATGCGAATCAATGATTGGCCACTAGCCGAGCGGCCGAGAGAACGGCTGCTGGAACACGGCCCCGGCGCGCTCAGTGACGCCGAATTACTTGCCATCCTGCTCAGAATCGGCGCCCGCGGGCGCTCCGCGCTCGACCTGGCGCGCCATCTCATCGCCGAGTTCGGCGGCCTGAGAGCCCTGCTGGAGGTCGACTGCGAAACGCTGTGCGCTCAACCGGGACTCGGCCCGGCCAAGTACGCGCAGATCCACGCAGCACTTGAATTGGCCCGGCGCCAGCTCAAGGCACGGCTGAACCGCGGCGAGGCGCTGACCAGTCCGGACGCCACCCGGCGCTTTCTGTCGGCCGAACTGCGCCACCGTCCGCACGAGGTGTTCTGCGCGCTGCTGCTGGATACCCGTCACCGGGTGATCGCGTTCGAGGAACTGTTCGCCGGCACCATCGACGCAGCCCACGTGCATCCCAGAGTGGTGGTGGAAAAGGCGCTGGCGCGAAAGGCGGCTGCAATCATCATTGCCCACAACCACCCGTCGGGCGTGGCCGAGCCCAGCCAGGCCGATCTGGCGATCACGCGCCGACTGCGCGACGCGCTTGGGCTGGTCGACATCCGGCTGCTGGATCACTTCATCGTCGGGGATGGGGAAGTCGTATCGTTGGCCGAAAGGGGGTTGGTTTGACCCGCTCTACTGCGACGCAGCCAAGCACAGCATCTGCGGCGTTTTGCTCGGTCGCGCATC
This sequence comes from Wenzhouxiangellaceae bacterium, assembly GCA_035269245.1. GTDB lineage: Bacteria > Pseudomonadota > Gammaproteobacteria > Xanthomonadales > Wenzhouxiangellaceae. Next base: position 3,984 of record DATFJJ010000385.1, read on the forward strand.
CTCTACGTACAACCTCGTACGCTTGCGGTGCGCTCGGTCGCAAAACGCTCCAGCTACGGCACTTGGCGGTGTCTCGCAACGAGCGGGGTGCTAAGAC
>DATFJJ010000386.1:0-5653 GCA_035269245.1 Wenzhouxiangellaceae bacterium
CGTCGGAGCTGGTCGTGGCCCAGGAATACCTGCCGACCGCGTTCGACTGGCGCGTCGGCGTGCTGGACGGACGGCCGCTTTACGTATGCCGTTACCACATGGCTCGGGGCCACTGGCAGATCATCAATCACAGCAACACCCGCGGCGCGGATGAAGGCAATGTCGATACCCTGGCGATCGGTGAGGCACCCGATGCGGTGATCCGCACCGCGGTCAAGGCCGCAAGCCTGATCGGCAATGGCCTGTACGGCGTCGACCTCAAGGAAGCCGACGGCAAGGTCCGGGTCATCGAAGTCAACGATAATCCCTCCATCGACGCGGGCATCGAGGACGACGTGCTCAAGGGTGCACTGTATCGCGAGATCATGGGCGTGATCCTCAAACGCGTCGAGGCCGGGAAGCGGGGAGATACGGCGTGACGGTTTCCGGTTTCCGGTTTCCGGTTTCCGGTTTCCGGTTTCCGGTTTCCGGTTTCCGGTTTCCGGTTTCCGGAAATGATGCACCAATGAGCGATTTTGATGACCCGCCATAGCGAATTGATGTCGAGTCTGATGTGTCTTTCCGGAACCCCGAGCCCGGCCCCCCGGAACCGGTCTTAACCAGCCAACCAGCCAACAAGGTTTCCATGCCCACCCTAGACCCTATCGTCCCGCCACCGCACATCGCCGCCTTCACCGGCTACGGCATCGAACTGGAATACATGATCGTCGACCGCGAGACGCTGGCCGCACGACCCATGGCCGACGTCCTGCTGGTCGACGCCGAAGGCAACATCGCCAACGAGGTCGATCACGACGAGCTGGCCTGGTCGAACGAGCTGGTTCGCCACGTCGTCGAGCTCAAGACCAATGGCCCGACCGAGTCGCTGAAAGCACTGGAAGACAACTTCCATGCCGATGTGGTCGAGATCAACCGGTTGCTCGAACCGCACGGCGCCTGCCTGATGCCCACCGCAATGCACCCGCTGTTCGACCCGGATTCCGAAACCCGGCTGTGGCCGTTCGGCCAGAACGAGATCTACGCCGTCTACAACCGCATCTTTGACTGCCGCGGCCACGGCTGGTCGAACCTGCAGTCGATGCACATCAACCTGCCGTTCGCCGACGATGCAGAGTTCACCCGGCTGCATGCAGCGATTCGTGCGGTGCTCCCGCTCATCCCCGCGCTGTCGGCGGCCTCGCCGTTCGAGGAGGGCCGGGCGACCGGCTGGATGGATACGCGCCTTCGCTACTATCGCGACAACCAGCGCGAAGTGCCCGAAATCTCCGGCCGTGTAATTCCCGAAGCGGTGACCTCCATCGACGACTATCATGCGCGGATTCTGCAACCGATGTACCGGGCGATCGCGCCGCACGACCCGGGCGAAATACTGGCCGACGACTGGCTGAATTCCCGTGCCGCCATCGCCCGCTTCGAGCGCCAGACCATCGAGATCCGCATCATCGACCTGCAGGAATGTCCGGCCGCTGACCTCGCCATTGCTCGCGCGGTAGTCGCTCTGATCCAGCGGCTGTATGAAGGAGAGATTTTCGGTTTCGACCGGCAACAGGCGCTCGAGCAGGGCGCACTCGCCGATCTGCTGTTCGAGTGCGCCCGCCGCGGCAGTGCCGCGCGCATCGAGCACTGCAACTGGCTCGACGCCTTCGGTATCGAAGCCCCGGTCAGCGCCGGCCTGGCCTGGCGCGCGATGTTCGACCGCGGCTGGCTCGGCGACGACCCCGGCGGGCATTTGCAGACGATTCTGGAACACGGCACGCTGGCCGAGCGCATCAAGCGACGAACCGGCAACGATCCCGACCGGGGAGTCATCGTCGAAACCTACCGCGAACTGGTCGAATGCCTGGCCGAAAACCGCCGCTTCCTCCCCAGGAGCTGACGCTCGCCGTGTGACAAGCTTCCCTCCCCCGCGTGCGGCGAGGGCCAGAGCCTGCCCCGGACTTGATCCGGCGGTGGGCATCACTCGCTCATCGAAGATGTGGTGATGAAATCGTTTCTGATCAGCGCCGAACACGCAAGCAACCACGTGCCAGAGGTCTGGCGATCGCTGTTTGCCGGGGCGTCCAAGGTTCTGGACAGCCACCGCGCCTGGGACCCGGGCAGTCGCGAAATGGCCGAGTCGCTCGCATCGGCGCTGAGCGCACCCGTGCTCGAAGGCCAGGCTAGCCGGCTACTGGTCGACCTCAACCGCTCCGAGAGTCATCCGAGGCTCTTTTCCGAATTCAGCCGCGGGCTCTCGCAAACGCAGAAGCGCGAACTGATCGAAACCTACTGGCGGCCTCACTGGGATTCATATCGCGACCATCTGGAAACTCTGCCCGGACAAATCATCCACATCGCCTGCCATAGCTTCGCGCCTGTCCTGGGCGACAAGACCCGAAACACAGACATCGGCTTGCTCTACGACCCGTCCAGACCGATCGAGACGCAATACTGCCGAACGCTGGGCAAGGCTCTGCGCGCGGCGTTGCCCGATCTCACCATCCACATGAACCAGCCCTACCAGGGCGTCAGCAACGGCATGGGCCAGCAACACCGCAGAGACTATGACGACAACGAACTGATCACGCTCGAGCTGGAGATCAACCAGCGTCTGACCGGACAGGTCGCTCTTCTTGCCGAATCAATCGCCCGCGCTGTCAAGGTCGAGCGTGACGGATAATCACCCATTGCACCGGAATCCATCATCGGCTTCGACTACGGCTTTGATTGTCTTTTAGCCATCGACGAATGGGCTTCGATAGCTTGTGCAGCACGTTCGTAATCCTGTTTCCCGGTTGCCGCCTGCGGCGGAGGTTGTATTCCTGCGTTTCCCAGTCGTCAGCGAGAGGGTCGAACAGCGGCTCGGCAGTCCTGCGAAAGAACGCTGTGTTGCCTACCACTTCCTCAAGAGAAAACATCCGGTCTTCAGACAGAAATTGGAAAAGATTGCCTATCGTCGGGATCTGGATGTCGTCGATTACAAGCAGTGCATCGGTCTCGAGCCTGGGATAAAGATTGTAGTACTCGAGTTCGGGGAAGGGATACCCATGAGGTCCGTCGATAAATGCCAGTTGTATCGGATGCCGATCCGTCCATCGAGGCAACGTCTGCTGGCTCGGCCCGAGGACGAAATCTACCGAATCCGAATTCAGCAGCGAGCTTTCCGAAACCAGTTTGTACCCGGAACTCGGCTCGCCGTTGGGATATTCGGCCAGGGTGAAGACCGTGTGTCTCTTGCTGACCCACGAAAGCAAAAGTGTCGATTTACCGCAGCCAGTCTCGACCGAACGCTCGATCCCGCCATGACGGGTGAACGAGTAAAGCTTCCTGAGCACGGCCGGAGAAAGGGTTCCGGCTTCGTGAAACTCTTCTGGAATGCCAATGATTCGGTCTAGAAGACGCTCGGTGTTCATTCCTGTCCCGGTGCTGGCTGCCTGAGCTGAATGTACACTTGCCGCCGTGTCAGGTGTCGCCCGGCATTCGCGAGACCGCTTCCGGGTTTTGCGCCTCGAGCCTGACCGCGCTTGCGCAATCGGCCAACAACGGCGGAATGGCGATCCGAGGGAGCACCCCCGTGGAACCATCGTCGCAGTATTGGTCGCTTTTCTGGTCCCGTACCACCTGATCCACGCCGCCTGGAACCTTTCCAAAATTGACGAAGCGGTTTTCGCAGGTAACCGATTCTCTCTTCGTGCTCTTCCTGATTGATGGCTTACTTGTCTTTCGGCGGCAGCGGAAAGAAGGCCGAAGTGGTGCGCTGGTATTCGCGGTAGGCGTCGCCGCGCGATTTCAGCGATTGCTTCTCGGTATACGGAATGCCGCTGACGCGATACAGGAACAGCAGCATCACCACCGGGCCCAGCCACGCGAGCCACCAGTTGGGCGCACCGACGGCGATCAGCGGGTAGGAGAACCAGTGCAGCCATTCGAAAAAGTAGTTCGGGTGGCGGGAATAGCGCCACAGGCCGACGTTGCAGACCTTGCCCTTGTTGTCGGGGTTGCTCTTGAATGACGCGAGCTGGCGGTCGGCGATGGATTCGCCGACCAGCGACACCAGCCAAAAGCCGACCCCCGCGATCACCCAGGCATCCAACGCCGCATTCGGATCGTTGGCCACCACCCAGGCCGGCAGCGCGAACACCCAGGCCACCAGCGCCTGGACCATGAAGAACCAGAACAGCCAAAAATCGGCGCGCGAACCCCAATGCTCGCGCATGGACTGGTAACGGCCGTCTTCCTCGTCGTGGCCGCTGAGTCGCTGCCATAGATGGAATGCCAGCCGGAACGACCAGGTACCCGCCACCAGTGCCACAAGCACCCGCTTTTCGATGCTGCCGTCGCCGACCAGCGCATAGCCCGCCGCCAGCACGCCGATCAGCGCCGACCAGGCGAAATCCACCCAGTCGGCGCGGCCTGATTTACGCTGCCATGCCCATAACGCGGCCATTAGAATGAAACAAACGACAAGAGATGTAATCAGAGTCATTGATCGATAATGCGTCCGTTGGGGTGAAGGCTGCTGCAACGCAGCTACAGTCTGGTGCAATCGACTGCGCGGATCAAGCTGTCGCAACCGATTCGTGTCGCCCATCACGATCCCGAAAATTTACCTTGCGAATCCGGCCGCCACGCCGACTGCCGGGCGGCTAGACTCCGAAGGGTGCAAGACCACAAAAAGAACCGGAAAGGCATGTTCGACCCATTATCCCGCAACACGACCGCCGGACGACCAGAGCAATCGATGGCCGCGGCACTCGCGGTGGCCATTGCGGTGCTATCGGGATGCGCGTCGGTGCAGACCCCGGGCCCGTCGTCGGCCCAGCGCGCTGCAGCCGTTCCGCTGCGCGCCGACATGCAGATCGATCACGCACTGCCGGCTATTTCGGCTGGCCCGTCCGACGCCTCGGAAGATATGCTGGCCGGCAGCGTCAGCCTCGGCACGCCGAAGGGTCTGCTCGATTACGGTGCCCGTTATCAGGTCCGCCAGGGCAAATTCTTCCGGGCAATTCGAGACGAAGAGAATGATTTCGAAAAGGCGAAGGGCGAAGTTGCGGTGCAGACCATCGAGCAGACGCTGGGCTCGACGCTGCGCCTGCCGGCCGGCGCACCCGTGACGCTGCAACTGACCCGGCGCGAGGACACCCGATTGGGTGTCGATACCGAAAGCTCCAGACAAGCGACCCGGGCCGACCTGCGATGGTCACCGGGAGCTGTCGACCTGCACCTGGAATGGACCCGGCCGGATCCCGGCACCGCACCGAGTGGCGGCGTGAGCTGCGATCTGCGGGCCGGAATCCAACTGCCCGGCGAATTCCTGCCGGCACCGGCCGGCTCGGTTTTCGAGCTCTCCGGTCAGCGCTGCCGGGGCGCGTCATCGGAGCCCGGCAACGCTGATATTGCGCTGGCACGCTGGAGCGCCGCCTGGCGCTGGGGTGCGCAACACAACAGCGTATTCCACCTGCTTCGAACCGAAGCCGCGGTGCCCACCGGCGCAACCGCCGCCCCGCTGATGCCGGACTACGAACTGGGGCTCAGTCACAGGCACCTGCTGCCCGGCGGCTGGCAGGCACAGGCGGATGTCTCGGTGCTGCGTACCGACCGGGTCGCCTATGCGTTCAACGCTCCGACCGAGCCGGACTCTACCGACTGGAGCGCCCGGATTGCGCTCAAGCGC
>DATFJJ010000387.1:0-3600 GCA_035269245.1 Wenzhouxiangellaceae bacterium
GGTCGGAGCCAGCCCGGCATCGCGAATGGCAGAGGTCATGCAGCGCGCCGCACCCTGCCCGCCCTCGGGCGGCGAGGTGATGTGGTGGGCATCGCCCGACATGCCGTAGCCCTTGATCTCGGCATAGATCCGGGCACCGCGCTTGCGTGCGTGTTCCAGCTCCTCCAGCACTACGACGCCCGCACCGTTGCCCAGCACGAATCCGTCCCGGCCCTGGTCCCAAGGCCGGCTGGCGCCTTGAGGATCGTCGTTGCGGGTCGACAGCGCGCGGGCCGCGCAGAAACCACCCATGGCGGTCGGCGTGGTGCCGAATTCCGCCCCGCCGGCCACCATCACGTCGGCGTCGCCGTAGGCAATCAGGCGGGCGGCGTCGCCGATGTTGTGCGTGCCGGTGGTGCAGGCGGTGACGATCGAAATGTTCGGGCCCTGATAGCCGTAGCGGATCGAGACATGACCGGCCACCATGTTGATGATGCACCCCGGCACGAAAAACGGCGAAATTCGACGCGGGCCGGAATCGACGTAGGTCTGATGGGTGTCTTCGATCGTCTTGATGCCGCCGATGCCGGAACCTATCGCGACCCCGAAACGGGTCGGATCGTCCGGACTGTCGCCAAAACTATCGGGCAGACCCGCATCCTCGATGGCCTGCACCGCCGCCGCGATGCCGTAATGAATGAATGGATCGGACTTTCGCGCATCCTTGGGCGCGATGTATTTCGAGATGTCGAAATCCCGAATCTCTCCGGCGATCTTGCAGCTGAACTTCTCGGCATCGACTTCGGTCAGCGGACCGATCCCGCTGCGGCCGTTGACAATGCTGTCCCAGGCCGCAGCAATGTCATTGCCGACCGGGCTGATACAGCCCAGCCCGGTCACCACGATGCGGCGTTCACCCTGCATGCTTTGATCCCGATCCGTGCATCATTGGCCAGCGACTTACTTGTCGACCGTGGACTTGACGTAATCGACCGCTTGCTGAACGGTAGTGATCTTTTCAGCTTCCTCGTCGGGAATTTCGCACTCGAATTCTTCTTCCAGCGCCATCACCAGTTCTACCGTATCCAGGGAGTCGGCTCCCAGGTCATCGACGAAGGACGCGCTGGGCGTGACTTCTTCTTCCTTGACGCCAAGCTGTTCAACAACGATTTTCTTGACCCGTTCTTCAATGCTGCTCATCAGTCATTTCCTCTATGGGTTGAAGGAAGCGCGCACATTGTAGGTAACAAATGCCGCAGGTTCCAGTTTACCGGACAATCGGTTTTGGGTTGCAATAAGTTGAATTAGATTTAAGCTATATAAATCAACGAATTATAACATTATTAAAGAATTCATGTCATGTACATTCCACCGTTGACGTGGATCGTCTGGCCGGTAATGTAAGCGGCCGCAGGACTCGCCAGCCAGGCGACGGTCGCGGCGATGTCGTCGGGCTGCCCGAGGCGCCCCAGTGGAATGGTTTCGGCAAGCCGCTCGCGCTGCTGCTCGTCGAGCGCGCGCGTCATGTCGGTATCAATGAAACCGGGCGCAACCACGTTGATCGTGATGCCGCGCGCCGCGATCTCCTGGGCCAGCGCGCGCGAGAAACCGGCAAGCCCGGCCTTGGCCGCAGCATAGTTGGTCTGCCCCGGATTGCCGCTGTAGCCGACTACCGACGAAATGGAAATGATTCTTCCGCCGCGTGCCTTGAGCATGCCCTTGAGACACGCGCGCGACAGCCGCATGGCACCGGTCAGGTTGGTGTCCAGCACTTCCAGCCAGTCTTCGTCCTTCAATCGCATCAACAGCTGATCGCGCGTCACCGCGGCGTTGTTGACCAGGATCGTCGGCGGTGAAGCAATCGAACCTATGGCCTTGACCAGGTCGGTCGCGGCATCCGCCTCGCGCACATCCAGAACCTGGCCACGTTCGGCGCCCAGCCGCTCACTGATACGTTCGGCGCCGCCGGTGCTGGTCGCCGTGCCGAATACGTCGGCGCCGTTCGCCTTGAGCATATCGGCGATTGCGGCGCCGATCCCGCGACTTGCGCCGGTGACCAGCGCAACCTGGCCGTCCAGGCGCAAGGTTTCCGGAAGAGTCTGCTGCGTCATTGCTTTCCCTGTAGGGTTCGGGTTGATGGGCGAATAGCCGCAGTGTCAGGTCGCGACTGCCTGCTCGATGCCCTGGGGCATCTCCAGCGCTAGCCATTCGACATCGCGATCGATGCGCTTGCCCAGGCCGGAAAGGACGCGGCCCGGACCGAATTCCAGAAATCGCGTCGCACCGCGCGTGACCAATTCGCGAATGGTACCCGTCCACGGCACCGGATGGGTCAGCTGTTCGATCAGGGCGCTTCGAATCGATTCCGGCGCCTCGCGCGTCCGAAGGTCGAAATTGTGCAGCACCGGGCACGCCGGCGGCTTGATCTCGATCACTCCCAGCGCCCGCTTCAGACCCTCGGCGGCAGGCGCCATCAACGGACTGTGGGCGGGCACGCTGACCGGCAAGAGCATCGCGCGCTTTGCGCCGGCCTTCTTGCACGCATCGACCGCGCTTTCCACGCCGGCCCGGCTTCCGGCAATCACCAGCTGGCCCGGCGAGTTGTAGTTGGCCGCCACCACGGTTTTTTCCGAACGACCGAGGTCGGCGCAGATCTGCTCGACCTGATCGTCGTCTAGGCCCAGGATCGCGGCCATGGCCCCCTCGCCTTCACCGACCGCTTCCTGCATCAGCCGCCCACGCTCGTGAACCACGGCCACGGCGTCGACCAGCGCGATGGATTCGGCCGCAACCAGCGCGGCATATTCGCCAAGGCTGTGCCCGGCCATGGCCATGGGGAATTGTCCGCCACTCGACAGGTATACGCGCCAGACCGCGATATCGCCGACGAGCATGGCCGGCTGCGTCCAGCGGGTCTGGTTGAGTTCCTCGGCGGGACCGTCGCTTGCCAGCGCCCACAGATCGCGTCCGATCGCGCGCGAACCTTCATCGAACGTGGCGCGTACCAGGTCGCTGCTGGCGGCCAGGTCGGCGAGCATGCCGATGCTCTGCGACCCCTGGCCTGGGAATATGGCTGCTGTGTCGGTCATGAATGCACTACCCCGGGTTGCTGCAGGTGGTTGTTTTTGTTGTTGGATGTCTGGCGGGCATGTCGGCCCGGTCCGCCATTTTCTAATATTTTATCAGGGCTGCGCCCCAGGTGAACCCGCCGCCGAAGGCTTCCAGCAGCATGGTATCGCCGCGCTTGATGCGCCCCGAGCGTACGGCCACGTCCAGCGCCATCGGCACCGAGGCCGCCGAAGTGTTGCCGTGAATGTCGACGGTCACGACCACGCGGTCCATCGGCATATCCAGCTTGCGGGCGGTCGCCTTGATGATTCGAAGATTGGCCTGGTGCGGAATCAACCAGTCCAGGTCGTGCTTTTCCATGTTGTTGTGCGCCAGCGTCTCGTCAACGATCCTGCCCAGCGTGTTGACGGCAACCTTGAACACCTCGTTGCCCTTCATGCCGATAGTCAGACCGCCGCGCGGCTCGGCCCGGAAACCCCGTGACACGCCGACATCGACGCTGAGCAGGTCGGCATGGTTGCCATTGGCGTGAATGTGGGTGGACAGAACACC
>DATFJJ010000388.1:0-6222 GCA_035269245.1 Wenzhouxiangellaceae bacterium
CGGGCAGCAGCGTTGCGCTTGAGCCGCTCGGCGCCGTGACGCCCGAACCGGCACTGCTGTTCATGACGCCGGTAATGGGCGAGGGCGGAATCGTCAACTGGCTGGCGGCGGTCATGCTGGTGCCCGACTCGATCCGTGCCATGCTCACCGGTTTCTACCTGCGGGATGTCACGTTGTCGGGCGAGTTTGGCGGGTTCAGCTTCGCCATTCCCGGGTTCGAGACCGCCGAATCGGTTGATTCTGCATATCGCCGAACCCTGACGTTCGAGCTCGGCAACGGACGCAGTGAGCTCAAGATCGATGTCGCGCTTCGGCCCGAAACGATTGACCAGATGCATAGCGCGCTACCGCAATTCATCCTGGTTTTCGGCAGCGTGATGGCAGTGCTGCTGGTGATCGCGGCGTTGCTGGCGATGGCTGCCGCGCGCCAGGCGCGTGTGTTGTCGGGGGCAAACCGAAGCCTCAAGAACGAGATTCGGGATCGTGAGCTTGCCGAGCGCGAGCTCCAGTTCCTGGTCACCCACGACTCTCTGACCATGCTGCCCAATCGGCAGGGCATGATGCAGCACCTGGCGCATGCAATAGATGCGATCGACGACGGGCACCGACTCGCGGTGTTCTTCATCGATCTGGACCAGTTCAAGGATATCAATGAGACGCTGGGCCATCACCTGGGCGACGAACTGCTGCGCCAGATACCCGACCGGCTGGCACGCGAGCTCGAGGATGAAGACATGCTGGGCCGGCTCGGCGGCGACGAATACCTGGTCGTGGCACAGCGTCGCGACGGCGAGCGCCTGACGCGCCTGGCCGACCGGTTGCTCGGCGCCCTCGAAAAGCCATTCAGGGTAGAGGAGCATCAGCTTTTTGTCAGCGCCAGCATCGGCCTGGCTTTCCTCGATTCGTCGTCCTCGTCGCCGGGCGAACTGATCCAGAACGCCGACGCCGCGCTGTTTCGCGCCAAGCAGCTCGGCCGCAATCAGCACGCAATGTTTACCCCGGAAATGTTCGCCCAGGTCGAATACCGGCTGCACTTGAGCCGGGATATCCGCCAGGCCCTGGATCACGAGCAGTTTCGCATTGCCTATCAGCCGATCGTCGACCTGGGAACGCTCGAAATCTGCGGTGTCGAGGCCCTTATGCGCTGGCCGCACAAGGATGGCTATAACGTCCCGCCCAGGGATTTCATCCGCGTCGCCGAAGAAACCGGCGTGGTGCACCGCTTGAGCCAGTACGCGCTGTCGCGAGCCGTGAGCGACCTGGCCGACTGGCAGAAAAACTTCGAAAACGCCCCGTGGCTGGCGGTCAACATCTCCGGCGCACAGTTCCGCGAGGCCGAGTTCGTCCGCGATCTCAGTGTGCTCCTGCACCATCACCGGATTTCGCCCGATCGCCTGCACCTGGAAATCACCGAAGAAGTCCTGATCGAAAACTTGGTGCGCAATCGCAACGTGCTGGAGCAGCTCGACGAAATCGGTATGCCCATTGTGGTCGACGATTTCGGCATCGGTTACTCGTCGCTGGCCTACATCAAGAACTTCCCGATTTCGACGATCAAGATCGATCAGGGGTTCATTCGCGGCATTCAGGACGATGCCGACGATCAGGCCATTACCCGCACGATCTGCAATCTGTCGCACGCGCTCGCGTTGAAGACCGTCGCCGAGGGCATCGAGCAGGCCGGCCAGCTGGAACTGCTGCGCCGATACGGTTGCGACCTGGGCCAGGGCTTCCTTTTCATGCACCCGGTATCGGCCGAGGAAATCTCGCGTGTGCTGGCCGGTCCGCCGCCCTGGGCCGGGTTGGGGAAGGCGCAACAGCCGCGAGATTTTCTGAAAGGGCGGGGAAAAACCCCCTGAATCGGCTCCGGGAACCGGAAGATCAAGATCGGAGGCGGCGTTGATCTTGTATTCGGCCCCATGTTCAACGATAATAGACGGCTGACTTTTCACCAAGCACCAGGTGCGCCCAAAATGAAGGCTGAAATCCATCCCGAATACCGTGAAGTCGTCTTTCAGGACGTGTCCAGCGACTTTCTGATCAAGACCCGCTCGACCATCCAGACCCGCGATACGATCAAGTGGGAAGACGGTAACGAGTACCCGCTGGTCAAGGTAGAAGTGTCCAGCAAGTCGCATCCGTTCTATACCGGCCAGCACAAGATCGTCGATTCCGGCGGCCGTGTCGATCGGTTCAAGCAGCGTTACGGCAAGAGCAAGTAACGCCGGCCGCGCGCAGCCAGCGATGGCTGCGTTGCTGTGACATACTGAAGATACGCAGCCGTATGGTTGCTGCCGAACCCATGGCGAAAGGCCTGGCGGCCAGTATTCGGTATTGACCGACTATTGTTCGACTTCAGCCGGCCTGCCGTCGATTGACAGGAGTTGAGCCGTGTCCGACCGTAAACTGACCCTCACTGACCCAGAATCCGGCAAATCGCTGGACCTTTCCGTCGTCTCCGGATCGGAAGGCGATCCGACGCTGGATATCAGCAGCCTGCACAAGGAACTTGGCTACTTCACGTTCGATCCCGGCTACGGTACGACCGCCAGCTGCAAGAGCGACATCACGTTCATCGACGGTGAAAAGGGCATCCTGCGCTATCGCGGTTATCCCATCGAGCAGCTGGCCGAGAACTCGACGTTCCTGGAGGTGGCCTACACGCTGCTCTACGGCGACTTGCCGGATCGCGATAAATACGCGCGTTTCGAGCGCGACATCACGTACCACACGATGGTGCACGAGAAGATCAATGCCTTCATGCAGGGCTTTCACTACAACGCCCACCCGATGGCGATCCTGTCGGGCGTGGTCGGCTCCATGGCGGCGTTCTACCACGACAAGCTCGATGTCAAGGATCCGGAGCAGCGCGAGCTGGCAGCCAAGCGCCTTATCGCCAAGATGCCCACCGTGGCCGCGGCTGCCTACCGGCATTCGATGGGCTGGCCCAGCGCGTACCCGAAGAACTCTCTGGGCTACAGCGAACGCTTCCTGCACATGATGTTCTCGGTGCCGGCCGAGCCTTACGAAGTCAATCCGGTTGCTGCCAAGGCCCTCGATCTGCTGTTCATCCTGCACGCCGATCATGAGCAGAACGCGTCCACCTCGACCGTTCGACTGGTTGGCTCCACCGGCGCCAACCCGTATGCCTGCGTTGCCGCGGGCATCGCGGCGCTTTGGGGCCCGGCGCACGGGGGCGCCAACGAGGCTGTGCTGAACATGCTCAATGAAATCGGCTCGGTCGACAACGTCGAAAAGTATGTCAAGAAGGCCAAGGACAAGGACGATCCGTTCCGGCTGATGGGCTTCGGCCATCGCGTCTACAAGAACTACGACCCGCGCGCGACCATCATCCGCAAACAGTGCCACGAGGTGCTCGGGGAACTGGGCCAGAAGGACGAACTGCTGGATCTGGCGATGGAACTGGAAAGAATCGCGCTGGAAGACGACTACTTCGTCGAGCGCAAGCTGTATCCGAACGTCGACTTCTACTCGGGCCTCATCTACAAGGCGCTCGGCATCCCGACCTCGATGTTCACAGCGATGTTTGCGATCGGGCGGACCGTCGGCTGGGTCAGCCAGTGGCTGGAGCAGGCCGCGAACCCGACTCGTATAGGTCGCCCGCGACAGGTCTACACGGGGCCGAGCGAGCGGGACTACGTTCGTATAAAGAAACGTTAGTGGTCCTTCAACCTGATGTACGGATCAGGTTGGAGGACCACTAGAAAACCGCTGCAAAGCTTCTGCGCGCGCGCCTGGCGGCGACCGGCGGCGCGTACTCCTGGCGTCCAATTCTAAAAACCGGGTTCTTCTATCAGGCGTTCGACTTCCTGGGTGCCCGCGCGGCGCTGTGCGCGGCCGTCCACCGGGTCCGGTGGCGGCTGCTTCCAGCTGCTGCCTGCCATCAGGCCCAGTTCGAAACACTGACCGTCGGCATCGATCACGATCAGCTCCAGGTCGCGGTAGCTGTTGTCGTGCCATCGGATCCGGCGGGTTTCCTGCTCGAAACTGATGTTGCGCGAGAGCAGAAAGGCGACTACCTCGTCGGCGGTCTCACAGAACACGTGCAGCGAGATGCGCGAATGCTGGTCCGAGGTGCCCTCCAGCACCGGACCGACCAGCTTGGGCCGGAATCGGCTGAAGAACTTCATGGCTTCCAGCGCGGCCCGCCGCTTTTCGCTCAGGTCGTCGGCGAGTTCTGCTCCGCCGTAGAGGGCCTGGTAACGTTTGAGCTCGGCTTCCACCTCTGAGTTGGAAGGCAGCCCCGAGCGTCCGGAAAGCCCCAGCCTGTGGGCCGCTTTCTGCTTTGCCTGGCCGTAGTTGCGCTGTCCCTCGGTGGCCAGGATGCGAGCCGCCTCGGCCGCGACTTCCTGGCGGATTCGGTCGTTCTGGCGATCTCCCCTTGTCGGCATGACGAAACTCCTTGTTGTCTGGGCGCGTAGCGCTGCTGTGTGCTGCTGATCGGGATCAGAAAATCTCGTAGGGGTCGGTTTCGTCTTCGGCCTGCTCGTTTTCCTGGTTCTTGAGCGGCGGCAGGTTACCGGCCGGGAACCACTCGCGAACGGCACCCGGAGTGCCGGGACGCACCCGCAGGCCGCTGTCCGGATCGATGCTCGCCTCGACAATGCCGACCGGCACGGGTTCGGCTTGCTCGGGCACATCTTCCAGCGCGACTTGCATGTAGTCGACCCAGATGGGAAGCGCGGTGCGGCCGCCCTGCTCGTACTCGCCCAGCGACTCGTTGCTGTCCAGACCCACCCAGACCGTCGTCACGAGCGCGCTGTTGAAACCGGAGAACCACGTATCGCGCTGGTCGTTGGTGGTGCCCGTCTTGCCGGCCAGGTCGTCGCGTCCCAGCGCGAGTGCCCGGCGGCCGGTGCCGGAGGTGATCACATCGCCCATCATCGAGCGGATCAGCCAGGCCGTCTGCGGCTTGATGACGCGTGCGGCGTAGACGGGAACCGGCGGTCCATGAAGTTCTTCCGGCGCATCGTCGTCGTTGCCTGGCCGTTCCTCCGGGTCGTCTGCTCGGTCGGACGACTCACCGTCGACGTCCGGCGTCTCCAGACCCAGGTCGAGCTCGCGAGGCGCTTCTCTCTGCGCGCGGCCCACGGCTTGCGCCTGCGTTCCGGAACCGGTTGTCCTTCCAGCGCGACTGGAATTGCCACCCGCATTGCCGTCTTCGCACTCGCGACAGGCCAGCGGCCGCGGCAGCAGCGGAAGTTCCCGGCCCTGATCGTCGATGATTGCGTGGATGAAATAGGGGTCGATGTCGAAGCCGCCGTTGGCGAATACGGCGTAGGCGGCGGCCAGATCGAGCGGCGTGATCGACGCCGAGCCCAGCGCCATCGACGGGCCATTGGGGATCTGGCTGCGCTGGAAGCCGAAGTCGGTCACGTAATCGATGGTCGGTTGCACGCCCAGATCCATCACGATGCGGACACTGATGAGGTTGCGCGAATGGATCATGGCTTCGCGAAGTCGGGTCGGGCCGAAGAATCGCTCACTGAAATTCATCGGTTTCCACGTGCGTTCCTGCGACGGGTCGTCGAAAACGATGGGGGCATCATTGACGAGACTGGCCGGCGTGTAGCCGTTGTCGAGCGCCGCGGCGTAGATGAACGGCTTGAACGCCGAGCCGGGCTGGCGCCGGCTCTGTGTCGCCCGGTTGAACTGGCTGGCGCCGAAATCCAGTCCGCCGACCAGTGCAACCACGGCGCCGGTGTCGGGTTTCAGCGAGACCAGCGCCGCCTGGGCCTCCGGAACCTGGGCCAGGCGCGGGCCGTCATCGCTGGCGCGCAAACGAACCAGATCGCCGGGATCCAGAACTTCGTCGACCGTCTTTGGCCGAGCGCCCAGCGCGTTTCGGCCGAGATGGTCGCGGGCCCACTCGACATTGGCCAGCGCAAGTTCTACTTCGCGGCCGCCGTCGGCCAGCAGGGTGGCCGATTCCGGGCCCGATTCGAGCACGATGGCCGGTTCCAGGTCGCCCACGGTACGCGCGTTGCCGAGTTCCTCGAGCAGCGCCTGGCGGTCGCCCAGCAGCGCCGGGTCCAGTTCGCGCTCCGGGCCGCGCCAGCCGTGACGCCGGTCGTAGTCGTTCAGCCCTTCGCGCACGGCGCGGTCGGCGGCCTCCTGCAGACGGCTTTCGGCCGTGGTCACGATCGTGTATCCGCGGGTATAGGCGGCGTTGGCGCCGAATCGCTCGACGGCCTGCTGGCG
>DATFJJ010000389.1:0-3405 GCA_035269245.1 Wenzhouxiangellaceae bacterium
GGCCAGCAGCGCCACGACCACCGACCCGGCGAACATCAGGGCGGGTCCGATCCGGAATGATTTCCTTGTGGTTTTTTCGTCAGACATCGATCGTTCTCCTTTGGGTTTCGGGGACAGTGGGCTCAGATTGGAGGAGCGAGCGGTTGAAACTCGCGACCTTCGGCCTTGAGAAAGCGGTTGAAGAATTCGAACAGCACCAGGCGCGTGGTCTGGATGGATGCGACCAGCCCTTCGATCGCGATGATCAGTGCATTGCCGATCACCATCACGATCAGGCTGACCACGACATTGCCGGTGCCGTCGGCCAGGCTGACCACCGCCAGCGACAGACCGGCATGGGCCAGCGCGAAAGCGCCGACGCGCACGAACGACAGGGTATTGACCACCAGCCGCATGACGCCTTCGATGAGGTCGGCGGCGGCGCGCGCAAAGGCCATGCCCTTGCTGCGACGAAACTCCCAGGCCAGGCCGAAGAACTGCAGCGCCAGCGCGCCGGCGGCGGCCAGCATCAGGTCCGGGTTCTGCAGGCTGGCGATGCCCAGCACAAGTGCCGCGCCCATGCCCGCCTCGCCGAACACCCAGGCGGAAAACCGCCCGGCCCACTGGTGCTCCAGGCCGCTGAGCAGGATGCTGAGCACGATCAGGATCGCGCCGGCCAGCACCGGCACGGTCAGCACCGGCAGCGGCTCGACCACCGGGTGCAGCCACAGCGCCGGAATCAGGTCCTCGCGGCCGAACACGCTGCCGAACAGAACGCCGAAAACCATGGCCCAGGCCCCGCCCCAGATCAGCAGCGCGGTGGCCGGAAATCGCTTGCGGAGGAACAGGCCCGCGACCAGCAGCACCGCGCCCTGGCCGACATCGCCGAACATGTAGCCGAACAGCAGCGGCGCGATCACCGCCAGCATGATGCTCGGATCCGCCTCGTTGCGCCCCGGCGTCCCGACCAGCCGCGCAAAGATCTCGAATGGTTTGGCCCACGGCGGATTGACCGTCAGCGAAGGCGCATCGCGTTCTGCCGGCGGTGGCGGAAAACCCAGTGCACAGGGAATGCCGGCACCGTCCAGCGCCTTGCGCAGCGCTTCGCCATCCGGATCGCTGGTCCAGCCGTGCAGCCGCGCCATGTATTCGCTGGCCGCGATCCCGTCCAGGTGTGTAACCAGCCAACTGACCCGGTGCAGGCTCCCAAGCGCCTCGGCCAGGCGATGCTCCCGGCGCAGACGCTCCAGCGCGTGGTTGTGCATGGCCAACAGACGAGCGGCCGCCGCCAGCCGGCGCTGAATGCGGGCCAGCGCCTGTTCAGGGCTGCCGCGCAGCATCGCCGGCACGGCCACGCTGCGCGCGTGGTGCCCTTCCAGCGCCTGGGTCAGTTTCTGGACCTGCGCCTCGCGGCCGAATATTAGCAGCCAGGTGGCCTCGCTTGAATCCAGCCGTCGATACAGGATCGGATCGGCCAGTTCCGGCGTGTCGCTTTCCGGCGGCAGCATGAAAACGCGCGCGGCCATCTCCGGCGTGCGCGCGTGCAGGTCGCCGAAGTCCAGCTTGCGCTTTCCGGCTCCGGCACGGCACATCGCTTCGAGCACCTGAAGTTCGCCGCGCTCGCGGCTGACCAGCTCGATGCGTTCTATATGCGGCGCGGCCTGGTCGCACCAGGCCTCGATACGCGCCATCGCACGCTCGAGTTGCCGTTCCAGCAACTGGTCCCGGAAGGCTCTAGGCAGCTTCGGCGCCGGCCAGTACTTGTGGAAACGCCGCTCCAGTTCGGCAAAGCGTGCCAGCGGCTTTTCCAGCGACGGCACGGCGATCAGTTCTTCCTGTTCGACGGCCGTGTCGAGTTCCACCACGCCGGTTTGCGCCAGCACTTCAAGCGAGCGGGCGACCGATTCGCGAGGCACCAGCAGTTCGAACCAGCGTGCGGGTACGGTGCGAAGCATCAGGCCGCCTCGCTCAGCTGCAGTCTTCGGCGCACGAGCTGGCCGCGAAGAAATTCGAAGTCCAGCCGTTCCAGGCCGGTATAGGCGAACACTTGCACCGGGGCACCGGGATCGCGCCGGAACACGCGCAGCAGCCATTCGGTGCCGGTTATCTGGCGCCGGGCGGGTTCGAGCTGCGCCTGCAGCAGGGAATCGAGCACCTTCGCGCTGCGTCCGTCTACCGAAGGAAGCAATTTCCGGGCCTGGACCAGCCAGGCCTCCGCGATTTCGTCGTTGCCGAAGTGCTCGAGTTCCGGCCAGCGCTCGATCAGCTCGAGCCTGAGCGCGTCCGGCTCGGCCGGAAGCTGCGTCCACTTTTTATCCAGGTCCATCCACCCGGCACGCCGGCCATGCTGCAAAAGATCGGCCAGAACAGGCAGGTCTGGTGCCGACTGCAACCACGCGACCGGCGGACGCCAGCGCGCCGGCAACCAGCCAGCCAGTTCATCGAGCCGCCCGCGCCAGGCCTCGCGCAGCGCATATTCCACCGCATGCGCGCCGCTGGTGGTGCCCAGGTTCTTGAGCCACGGACCGAATCCGCCTCGAGCGGCCACCTGGAGAAAGTGCCCGAAGTCGTCGATCGCCACAAGCCGCCTGCGCTCGTGATCGCCGGGCCGATCGGCGATGCGGGCATGCAGCCGCGCAAGGGCGTAGGCAAAGGGCGTACTCACCCCGACTCCCTGCTTCCGCGTGGCCCGCGCTCCTGTTCGTCTGCGGACTCGATTCCGGCAAGTTCGCGGGCAACCACTTCGGCGGCGGTTTTGATTCGCGGCAGGGTTGATTCAGACTCGATTCCGGCCAGGCGCTGCTCGGCCGTTTCGCGCAACTCCGACAAACGCTGCTCGGCCTCGGCGGCACACGCGGCCTGAAATGCTTTGGCCTCTTCGACCGCGTCGGCCTCGATCTGGCGCGCCTCGGAACGTGCGGCCTCCAGGGCAGCCGCGGCTTTCTGCTCTTCCTCGGCAATTCGACCACGCGCCCGGCTCTCGGATTCGAGCACCTGGCGCAGCGCGGTATCGGTAAGGGAATGCCCCTCTTGGTTCATGCAACGACTCCTGTGAGAAGTCCCATGAAACTATGCCCCGGATGGCATGAAACTGTATTGACGTGGGTCAATCGCGCGAGCAATCCGCGCCCGCCTCAACCGGCAATTTCAATCCGCCGGCAGGACGACGCGCCGCAGCCCTGGTAAGAGAGTCCAACCCGTGTAGGTCGGCTTAGGCCAGAGGCCGTAAGCCGACAATTCCGAACCGCTAAAACGTCGGATTACGCTGCGCTAATCCGACCTACGCAATACCGGAAAACGGAAACCGCACCCCTAACCAACAACCAACAACCAACAACCAACAACCAACAACCAACAACCAACAACCAACAACCAACAACCAACAACGAACAAGTATTTCGCCTAACACCTAAAACCTAAAACAGC